>JAVKMA010000112.1:0-3508 GCA_031538685.1 Burkholderiaceae bacterium
AAAGCAGCGCCCGAATTTAACAAAACGATATCGCGCGCAGCGCCAAGTTCACCATTTAGCACCGCAAGTAACATCGCGCAGGCTGCATCGCCATCAGCCACTTTAATCGCGCTGATCGCTTGGGTTGACAATCCAAATTGCGAAGGATGAACGGTGTAATCGCGTAACTCCCCGTGCTCAAGCTCAATCACAAAGCTGGGGCCAGACAAAGCAAACTCATCCAAACCATCATCGCTGTGTACGACCAAAGCGCGTCGCATACCCATTAAACGCAAAACCTCCGCCATTGTGCGTTGCAGTTGTCGGTTGAACACGCCCAAAACAATATTCGGCACTCGCGCAGGATTCGCCAATGGCCCCAAAATATTGAATAAGGTTCGTACCCCCAATTGACGACGAATCGGCACGACATTTTTCATCGCCAAATGATAATTCGGAGCAAACATAAAACCCACGCCGATGTCTTCTATCGAGGTCGCCACTTGTTGAGGATTGAGATGGATATTGACGCCTAAACGCTCTAAGGTATCTGCACTTCCAGCCAATGATGATACCGAACGCGCGCCATGTTTGGCGACACGCGCCCCCGCGGCACCTGCAACCAACATCGAAGTGGTTGACACATTGAACGTGTGATGATTGTCTCCCCCCGTTCCCACGATATCAACCAGATACGCGCTGTCCGCAATTTTTACCTGCGTTGATAAATTTTGCATTACCGTCGCACAAGCATGAATCTCGGTTGCACTTTCACCCTTGATTCGCAACGCGGTTAGCAATGCACCAGTTTGTGCAGGTTCAAGAGTGTCTTGCATCACGCCTTCAAACAAGGCAGTCATCTCATCATAGGAGAAATTTTCTTGCGCAATACAACGGCCCAATGATGCAGAAAAATTAATAGTCATACCTTAATAGTCATACCAACAGTGAGCAAAGGGGGAATTTGATGTGGCGCTGATCACACCCTCTGATCACACCAAATGATAGCGGCAATTATATTGCTTCACAGCTAGACTCAAACAGCCGAGATTGACAACCCTGTTCAGCACAGCCCAAAATGTCTTAAAAAATTTTAGATTTTTTTGAAATCCCGCTGTTTTTTTTCTATGTCTTCTTAGCTAGTGACTTAGCCGCTGACTTAGCTGCTGATTTAGCTGCTGATTTTATTTTTCCAGGTTCAGCGATTTTTTTAGTGCCAAAACCACGAATCCTTAACATACGATTGACTGCTTTTTCATCGAATAAAGGCGCAACGTAATAACTCGACTTTAGCAAATGATCGTAGACAGCCGCAATATTAAACTGCATCACTACCCCAATAGGACTTACCCTAGTCTCAGTAATCTGACTTTCAAAATTATTTTTATGAACGACTGAATAGTTATTACCATTATTACCATCGTTGATAGTTAAGCTAGCAATCTCGACTGTTTTATTCGTCCCGATATTGGCGTTTGAAAACGCTAATTCGCTGGCCACTAAAGTATCACCGTTTTGTAAACCACTCAAAACCGGAACGCCTATCGCGAGCGTCGTACCGTCATAAACTTTGGTTACTTGAGGAGCCGTTACGGTCAATATTGCTTTGCTAATATCCGCACTGGCCGAGCTCGAGGCAGTCGCCAGGGCGTAGTTATCCTTGGCAGCGCCCGACAAAGTCAGATTACTCACCGCGACAACTTTACCTGTCCCCGCATTTTTATCCGCAAAGCTTCCCACTGCGGCACTCGTATTTATCGTCAGATCGTCACCACTGACCTTACCGGTAAAAACTGCCCCAGACGCGTTGATCGTCGCATTCGTCGTGCCATCGTAAACCTTATTTGCAGCGGTAATCCCGCTCACGGTAATGCTCGCTTTAGTAATATTCAGCGTGCCATTCGTTCTGGCCGCCACGGTATAACCAGTGGGCGCTGCCACCGCAGAAACATCAATGACATAAGTTCCCGCATTGCGCGCGCCGCCACTGACCAAGGGCGTGCCATTAGCGGTAATCGTCG
This sequence comes from Burkholderiaceae bacterium, assembly GCA_031538685.1. Classification (GTDB taxonomy): domain Bacteria; phylum Pseudomonadota; class Gammaproteobacteria; order Burkholderiales; family Burkholderiaceae; genus JAVKLU01. The sequence goes on from JAVKMA010000112.1 coordinate 2,001, forward strand.
GACTGCCGCTAATCGTATCGCCATCAATCAAGCCTGTTGATGACGAAAAAGCCGAGCTCAGATCAGCCGCTTGCACAACCGTCCCGTTATAACTACGACTCACATTACTGGCGCTAATCGTCAGGTTCGGCGCAACTCGATAAAATAAATTTAATGCCTTGGTCGCATCAACCGTCGCATTGGCCACATCGGTCGAAATGGTGCTGTATTGTTTTTTCTGGCTCGCCGTGCCATTGGTCACCAAACTACTCAACTGCGCCGTATTCGCATTACCTGAAAAAATCGTGACTGTTTTACCGGAACCGCCGGCACTGATTGAAGTGGCACTTCCTTTAATCACATCACCGCCGGTCACACTCCCATTCACTTGAGTGGCATCAATCGCAACCCCACTACCGGCAGTCAAAGTCACATTGCCACCTGAACTTTGTATCACGCCATTCAAGGTTAAATTTTGGTTACTGCTCACATTAATATCACCATTGGCGCGCACATTGCCCAAAGAATAACTGCGGGTATTGCTGAAACTGACCGACGAGGCATTCCCCACGCTCACCGTTCCATTGATTGAATTGTTTGCGTTCGTCAGATTCACCGCTTGTGTACCTGTGTTAAGGCGTAAATTAACGCTTTGCCCAGAAGCCGTCCCCCATGTTGATGTGCTCGATAGTCCATTCACCGAGGTAATATTCACATTCCCCGAAACATTCAGTTGATTAACAGGAGCTCCCAAACCGCTTCCACCGATGGCCGATATAGAAACATTATTGAAACTGCTAGAAGTGGGTACCGTATCATCATTATTAATTCGTAAGCTAAAAAAACTCCCATTAGCCCCCGTGTAATTCGCAATCACATTCAGCTGATTGTCAGTGCTACTGATATTGGCTGTATACACGTCAACTGCCCGATAAACGCTACTCGCTGATGTTCCCGTAAAGGTCACATTACCAGTGGTTTGGGTTGTGCCTCCTACAAACTCAACTGCGTGGGCTGAACCGCCGGCATTCGTTCCGGTCAATGTTCCGGTACCCGTACCGACATTAATCGTATTGTCATTGAACATCGATATCCCGCTTGCATTCACCGTCAAATTGCCATTACCGGTCCTAATGGTCGTATTGGCGAACTCTGTTTTAGTCGACGTACTATTCGCTTGCACCGCAATATTGCCACCATTGGTCGATAACGAAACCCCATCCAATTTGACGATGCCGGCATTCAAATTAAGGTTCAAGGCCCCTGATGTTGAAGTGATGTTGGCATTACTAATTGTGATCGCTGCCGCCGCAGATGCTGCATTTAGGCTTAAGGTGGCACTCCCACCGCCAGTTTTATTGATATTGGCGCTCACATTGATATTGCCTGTTCCCGAACCATCACTAAGCGTTGAAATCGTCACGCTGGTTCCGTTATTTAAGGCCGCTTCAATCGTCGCGTTATTCACTGTCGCCGTCGCATTCGATCCAAAACTCCAAGTCCCTGCACTATTACTACCATTGGCATCT
>JAVKMA010000113.1:0-7700 GCA_031538685.1 Burkholderiaceae bacterium
ACAAGACGAAAACTTAATTGACATCGAAACCGACAAAGTGGTTTTAGAACTACCCGCAGCATCTGGCGGTGTCATGATTGAAGTGCTCAAACCTAATGGTGCAACCGTGATCGCAGGCGAAGTCATTGCCTATATTGACAGCGACGCCTCCGCAGCGCCAACACCGACCGCGAAAGTATCACATTCCACGCCGCAAACAAGCGCGCCCGCCGCATCAACAAGCACTAGCAAACCCGCAATGCCCGCTGCCGCTAAATTGATGGCCGACAATCAGCTCAGCCTCAGTAGCGGTACTGGTAAAGATGGTCGCGTCACCAAAGGTGATGTGTTAGCCAGCTTAAGCACGCCAGTGGCTAAAGCGACTGCGCCGACGACTTTGGCGACACCAGCTGGCGCGGCACCACAAAATTTAGAAGGACGCACCGAACAACGCGTGCCAATGAGCCGTCTGCGCGCGCGCGTGGCAGAACGTTTATTGCAATCGCAAGCAACCAATGCCATATTGACGACGTTTAACGAAGTCAATATGCAACCGGTGATCGAACTGCGCAACAAATATAAAGACAAATTTGAAAAGGAACACGGCGTTAAATTAGGCTTTATGTCCTTCTTCGTCAAAGCCGCTATGGCAGCGCTCAAACGATACCCCGTACTCAACGCATCGGTTGATGGCAATGATGTGGTGTATCACGGTTATTTTGACATCGGTATCGCGGTGGGTAGCCCACGCGGTTTAGTCGTACCGATTTTGCGTAACGTGGATCAAATGAGCATCGCTGACATCGAAAAACAAATTGCAGAATTTGGCAACAAAGCCAAAGACGGCAAATTAAGCTTAGAAGAATTGACCGGTGGCACTTTCTCAATTTCTAACGGCGGCGTGTTTGGTTCGATGTTGTCAACACCCATCATCAATCCACCGCAATCGGCGATTTTGGGCATCCACGCGACAAAAGAACGCGCGGTGGTAGAGAACGGTCAAATCGTGATTCGTCCCATGAATTATTTAGCGATGAGTTACGATCATCGCATCATCGATGGCCGCGAAGCCGTATTGGGCTTGGTGGCAATGAAAGAGGCATTAGAAGATCCAGCGCGTTTGTTATTGGATATTTAAGTGAGCTCGTAACAGGGCCGGCAATATTGAGTGGCTTTTTTAATTTACTTACCCTTACCTCAAAATGGATTCTTTTGATCTCATCGTTATTGGCGCAGGTCCTGGTGGTTATGTCGCGGCAATTCGTGCCGCACAGCTAGGATTAAGCGTCGCCTGCGTCGATGCCGCCACTACGCCAGAGGGCAAACCTGCGCCTGGAGGAACCTGCACCAACGTCGGCTGCATTCCCTCTAAAGCTTTGCTCCAATCAACTGAATATTTTGAACACGCGCAACACAATTTTGCCGAACACGGGATCAGCAGCACCGGAATCACTTTGGATGTGGCCAAAATGGTCGCGCGCAAACGCACCGTAATTAAACAAAATAACGAAGGGATTTTGTATTTATTCAAAAAGAATAAAGTACATTTTTTTCACGGCACTGCCGCCTTTGTCGGTCAGTCTGATGGTCGTACGCAAGTCGTCATCAAAGAACATAGCCAGTCCAGCCTGAATATTTATTTGTCTGCGCAACACGTCATCATTGCCAGCGGCTCTAGCCCGCGCGCACTGCCAGATACCCCATTTGATGAGGAAATCGTTTTATCAAACAGCGGCGCATTAGCAATTGAAGCGACGCCCAAAAAACTTGCCATCATTGGCGCGGGGGTAATCGGCCTAGAAATGGGAACAGTATGGCGTCGCGCAGGTGCCGAGGTTCATATTTTAGAAGCGATGCCAGACTTTCTGGCCGCGGCTGATACCGCCGTCGCCAAAGAAGCGCTCAAACAATTTACCCAACAAGGTTTACAGCTCAATTTAGGCGTCAAAATTGGCGCGATTAAAACCAGCAAAAAAGGTGTCGAGATCGCCTATCTTGACGCCAGTGGCGCCGCACAAAAATTAAGCGCGGATAAATTAATTGTTTCTATTGGCCGCCTGCCCAATACGCAAAATTTGGATCTGACCAAAGTCAAGGTCGCTACTGATGAACGCGGGTTCATCATCGTCGATGATGATTGCAAAACCAATACCCCCAATATTTGGGCAGTGGGTGATGTGGTACGCGGCCCCATGCTGGCGCATAAAGCTGAAGAAGAAGGCGTCGCGGTTGCTGAACGCATCGTCGGCCAACACGGCCACGTCGAATTCCGTACCATTCCCTGGGTCATTTATACCCATCCAGAAATCGCCTGGGTTGGCGCCACCGAACAACAATTAAAAGAGCAGGGCGTTGCATATCGTGCGGGTAGCTTCCCGTTTGCCGCCAATGGTCGTGCACGTGCATTTGGTGACACAACAGGATTTGTAAAAATCTTGGCTGACGCCACGACTGATGAAGTTTTGGGCGTACACATTATTGGCCACCTTGCATCTGAGTTGATTGCCGAAGCCGTCATGGCAATGGCTTTTCACGCCTCGTCTGAAGATATCGCACGGATTTGTCATGCACATCCCACTTTGTCGGAAGCCACCAAAGAAGCCGCATTGGCCTTAGATAAACGCGCGCTGAATTATTGACGTCATGGATAACAACGCAGTCCTAGCCAAAATAAGTTAATACACTCTCGTGTCTATACCTGTGGAATAGTGCTTTGCCGCTTAGAAAGACACTTTTACATCAAGCGCTAATGACCTAATAGCCTTATGTATGCACTGAGGTATCCACTGGCGTATCAACCAACTCACGGAAAACTCAAAACACGAACGGTTTCTGTTGGAAACTGAACGGTCGTTTCCAAAAATTACGCACTCCTTCATTTTTATTTAATTTTTGATCACTAGAATTACGGCAAGCTCAAAACACAGACCGTTTTTTTGTGATTTGTGTCGAGTGCAAAGCGGCCACCCCGCCATATCTACGGGGTGGTCGCTTCAATTTACGAGTCAATTTATTTTTCTTTAATTCTCAAGACTAATCAATATGAAAATTCAATTTTTAACCGTAATCGCAGCCATAACGCTCTCTTCAAACTTGGCGTTTGCCCAGCAAGCTGTCGTTATCAACCAATCCATCACGGAAAAAGAAGCCCTTGCCGCCCAAACGGCTTGGTGCTCTGCACTGCTAGACATCAACGCTACATACAACCAGAAAGGCTATGCTGCTGCCAAAACATTGGCGGAGAAGGTTATCGATGCCGCATACGCATACCAAATGGGCGTAGTCCTCTTTAAGCCGACACTCACAGTGAACCCACAAACATTCCGCCCCACTCGCGCTGGAGCAGTCGCCTATTTTGTTGGTGGTAGCGCAGAATTCCCCGCAGATAAAGGTTTTGCGATCAAGGGTTGGACAAAATGCGTACCCGTAAACAATGCAATTTTCATAGATGGCAACAGTGCTATCACCATGGGTAAAGTTCACTTCACCGATAAGGATGGTAAAGTTACCACGGTTGATAAAACTTGGGGCTACATTAAAGATGACGCGGGTAATTTGCGCATCAATCTGCACCACTCATCGCTGGAGTATCAAGCTAAATGAGTGTGATAAAAACTTCAGATGCACATAAAAAAACAGTCTAAAAAATCATTTTAGCGAACTCAAGTAGCACCCATAAAAATGCCCCGTCGATTTTTTTCGCGGGGCATTTTTTTGAAACGAGATTGTTTCTACCAACTCAAACTATAGACCACAAAATATTGAGCTATTGCTTCGCCACCGTTGCGTTTGTGCAGTCGATTGATAAAACACTCTTTAACAAATTCGGGGCAACTGTTCTGCGCTGAGCCAATCAACGACACGCTGGCCTCCCAAATGCGTGGTCATCGTCACAAATTGATGTTCATCCGCGACCACCGTGCCGACTTGCGCGGCGGCCCCACCCAAAGGATGTGAACGCATCGCCGCCAATACTTTTTCGGCGTCATTGGCACGAACCAAACATAACAATTTTCCTTCGTTCGCAACATTGAGCGCGTCTAAACCCATAATTTCACACGCGGCCTGAACATTAGCGCGAATCGGTAAGGCCGCTTCTTGTAAACGGACACCCACATGTGATTGTTGGGCGATTTCGTTTAAAGTTGCCGAAAGCCCACCACGAGTAATGTCGCGCAAAGTGTGAATTATTGCGCCGCTGGCATAAATCGCCTCGACCAAAGTATGCAAAGACGCGCTGTCCGATTGCACCTCAATATCAAAGCCCAGACTTTCGCGTTGGGCCATGATTGCAATGCCGTGATCTCCTAAATAACCCGAGACCAAGACCGCATCGCCCGCCACTGCGCGACTGCCCGAAGGTGTGACGCGCCCAGTTGGCACCACACCCACGCCACTGGTGCTGATAAAAATTTGATCGCCCTTACCGCGCTCAACCACTTTGGTATCGCCACAGACAATTTGCACATTGGCAGCGCGTGCGGCGGTCCCCATGCTGTGAACGACTTTATCGAGTACCGCCAAAGGCAAACCTTCTTCCAAAATAAAGCTCACCGATAAATACAAAGGATGCGCGCCCATCACCGCCAAATCATTCACCGTCCCGTGTACGGCCAAACTGCCAATGTCTCCGCCTTGAAAAAATATCGGCGACACCACGTGCCCATCAGTCGTCATAACCCAACGCGCGCCGTCGGGCAGTGCCGGCAAAATCGTCCCGTCGTCGCCTTGCGCCAATAAATCATTGCCCAGATGAGCAACAAATAACTCACGAATTAACTGCGACGTCGCGCGGCCACCGGCGCCGTGACTCATATCAACATGACCATTTTTAATGTCCAAAGGACGAATGTATTTTTTCATCAGTTAAATTTTTGGTTTGATTGGATTCATCATCAACACAGCGAATACGGAATGACGAAGTGATCGCTCTATGTCAATTGAGATTACGCGACACCATTACGCAGCCCCATTACGCAACCAGCACCGGAATATCACGAAAACGACCATAGGTGTAATGCGCCGCACATGCGCCTTCTGAGGACACCATGCACGATCCCATCGGCGATTCTGGCGTGCACACCGTGCCAAATAAAGTGCAATCTTGCGGTGTTTTCGCACCGCGCAAAATCGAACCGCACTCGCATTTTTTATGATCGGGAACGGTTTGGTACGGCACATTAAACCGCTCTTCAGCATCAAACTGTGCAAACGCTGCACGCAGTTTCAAAGCACTGCGCGGCATCTCGCCCAAGCCACGCCATTCAAAACTATCGCGCACTTCCAAAACCTCATTCATCAAATTTTGCGCCACTACATTGCCCGCAAAAGTAACACCGCGACTGAATTCGTTTTCAATTTCAACACGCCCCTCATTCACCTGCAAAACCAATTGATAAATCGCTTGCATCACGTCTAAAGGTTCAAACCCACCAATCACAACCGGCTTGCGATATTTTTCAACAAACTGACTGTACGCCGATAAACCAATAATCACTGACACGTGTGAAGGCCCGATAAAGCCGTCTAAATTCACCGTACCTGACTCCAGCGGTAAATTTAAAATATGCGCAATCGCTGGTGGCGTCAACACATGGGCGCATAACACGCTGAAGTTTTTTAACTGCAAACGCTGTGCGCTTTTGACCACCAAAGCTGTTGGCGGCGTCGTAGTTTCAAATCCAATTGCGAAAAAAATCACTTGTCGATCTGGATTTTTTTGGGCTAACTCAAGGGCATACGCCGCATTGCCAATCATTCGAATATCCGCACCCAAAGCTTTGGCGCGCAAAAGCGATAAATTATCAGACGCTGGGACGCGCAAAGTATCCGCATAGACGCACATAATTGCCGCCTGTTCACGCGCCAAACGTATCGCCATATCAATTCGACCAATCGGCAAAACGCACACTGGACAACCCGGACCATGAATCATACGAATATTTTTGGGCAATAAATCAATGACTCCATAGCGCGAAATTGCGTGGGTATGACCGCCACAGAACTCCATAAAATGATAGTGTCGCGTCGGATCAACCGCCGCGTTAATTTTGTCCGCAATGATTTTTGCCACTGCGCTGTCGCGAAACTCGTCAACGTATTTCATCGCGCCACCTCCGCGACAAATCGCGCTAGAGTTGCTTGAGCTTCTTGTGGATTAACAATACCAATGGCGTGATCGACGTGCACAATCACATACTCGCCGAGTTTGACTTCGGGAACCAATTCCACCGAAATCACTTTGCGCACACCATCTAAATCAATTTTGGCCAGCTCGTTTGACACGCGCTCGACCACTTTGGCAGGAATCGCAAGACACATAAAAAGACCTTTCTAGGAGAAGATTGATAAATTAAACCGTGTTCAAAACACTTTCGTTGTTAACACCTTGATAACTATTTTTTATGGCGATGCGACGGCCCCAACCCATGCCTGCCCCAGCGCAATCGCCGCATCACCGCACGAATATTGACGCGGAATCAACACGGTATGCCCCGCTGCATTTATTCCTTGCTCCAAACGCGTGCGCAAAATTCGATTCAACAAACAGCCCCCATTCAAAATTATTTTCTGCAAGGGAAGTCCTTTGACCTCATCCAAAACTGTCGCGACTAAGGCGTCTGCCAAACCATAATGAAATGTCAGCGCGGCCTGCGCTTGCGCAGAAACATCGTAATTGGCCAAGCGCACGCGTGCGGCCAAAGCCAACAACCACGGCGCCAATTCAATACTGTTTGGCAAATTCAATGTCTTCACCGAAATGGCACATTCATCATCATACTTTGCCAGATTCATTTTGGCATCAATCGCGCGCTGCGCGTACTGTTCCAAAATAATTGCCGCTTCAGCCTCTGCCTGCACTGCCGGCGCAATGCCAAACAGGGCGGCGGCGGCATCAAACCAACGCCCTGCCGCTGTCGTCTTGGGCTTTTGATCCCACACACCGACACGCAAAGAAGACGCGAGTGCCGTCACTATGTCTGATGTCGTACCCGCACTGGCGGCAATATATTCGACAGCACGCCAATCTTGCGCCGCGTGACACACCGCTAAAGCCATACGCCAGGGTTGTTGCGCGGCCTTATCTCCACCGGCTAAACACAAGGCCTGCAAATGTGCGCGACGCTGCATGTCTGGCCCATTGACACACAATAATTCCCCACCCCAGGCGTGACCATCATTGCCCAAACCCACACCATCCAAAGCCCAACCGTGTACAGGGCTTTGATCATGGGCGATACCAAATTCAGCGCACACCGCAGCGATGTGGGCGTGATGGTGTTGTACCGCCAAAATCGGCACGGACAATTCGCGCGCTAAGGTCTGTGCTAATTCGGTGCTGTAAAACTGCGGGTGCGCATCGTGAACAATCACATCGGGTTGCCACGGCGCGCCCTTGATCCCACCACCCCTCAAACCCGCACGAACGCTTTCATGCAAAGCCGCACGGGCTTGGGGAGTGGATAAATCACCATGTATCGGTGACCACACCAGTTGCGCACCATCGACATAACAAACGCGGTTTTTTAAAAACGCGCCCAAGGCCAATACTTTGCTCGTGCCAAAGGGCTGAATTGTTTCAAATTCAAACATGCCAACAGTTAATGGCTGTGTCCATGCGGATGACCGTGACCATGATGATCGTGATCGTGATCGTGGCCGTGATCGTGAGTGTGATCCCGCACCGATTGGTAATGCCGCAACAACCACGACAACCACGA
>JAVKMA010000114.1:0-3861 GCA_031538685.1 Burkholderiaceae bacterium
GACGTTGAAATTATCAATCCTGATTTTGTGATTGCCAACTTATCAGTCGGCGGAAAAATTGAAATGCAGATTAAAGTCGAACTAGGCCGTGGCTATTTGCCAGGTAACGTTCGTCGCTTGCGTGAGGAGTCAGACAAACAAATTGGTCAAGTCATTTTGGACGCGTCGTTTTCACCGGTGCGTCGTGTCTCGTACTCAGTCGGCGCGGCGCGGGTGGAACAACGTACGGATTTAGATTCTTTAGAAATTGATATTGATACTAATGGTGTTATTTCAGCAGAAGATGTTGTTCGTCAATCGGCACGTATTTTGGTTGAACAATTAGCGGTCTTTGCAGCTTTAGATAACGCTGAAATCATTTCTTTAGAAGGTGGCGTGACCGCGAAAGTGTCACTGGATCCAATTCTCTTACGCTCTGTTGATGATTTGGAGTTGACAGTTCGTTCGGCCAATTGCTTGAAATCAGAAAATATTTTGTACATTGGTGACTTGATCCAACGCTCAGAAAATGAATTGCTGCGTACACCAAACTTGGGTCGAAAATCATTGAACGAAATTAAAGCCATGTTGATCGGTTTGAATTTAAGTTTGGGAACCAAGATTGAGAACTGGCCACCAGAGAGTTTTAGTTAATTAGGTAAAGTTATTTTTAGTTGATTAACCTTCTATCAATTTTAGGATCCCCCTACCACTTTTCAAGGACTGTATATGCGTCACCGTAATGGATTACGAAAATTAAATCGCACCAGCGCTCATCGTTTAGCGATGTTACGCAATATGACGAATTCTTTGTTGCGTCACGAAGCGATTCGCACGACTTTGCCTAAAGCAAAAGCCTTACGCCGTGTGGCTGAACCTATTTTGACTTTAGCAAAATATCCTACTTTGGCAAATCGTCGTTTGGCATTTGATCGTTTACGCGATCGCGAAATGGTGGTGAAATTATTTGATGAATTAGGTCCCCGTTATGCAACGCGCCCAGGCGGCTATTTACGGATTTTGAAAATGGGTTCCCGCCCAGGTGATAACGCACCTATGGCCTACATCGAGTTGTTAGATCGTCCAGATCAAACGGAAGCGGTCAACGCAGAATAAATAGCTCTCCTACAGCTCCCACCCGATACCCTTGAGAATGCTAGTTCTCAGGGGTATTTCCAATGTTCAAAAATCGATAGGTCTTATCCATATTGGGTTAAACGAATTAAAAAAAGAAAAAAAAATGAAACTTAAATTGAGCTTGATCACCTGCGCGATTGCGGTATTGAGTGGATGCGGTGGCGGGGGGGGGGCAATACTTCAGTCGTAAATACAGCAGAGGGATACTGGGAGGGCATGTCGTCAAATGGTGCAGCCGTCAGTATTGCCATTTTGGAAAACGGCGAAGCTTGGGGCGGCGCAATCGTAGGAAACACACTGGTCAGCGCTATCGCTGGTACAGCCAATGGAAACGGCACGTCATTTTCAGCATCGGGTTCCGAGTTCTCCTTCACCTCTGGCATTGTTGCAAAAGCCATTTACACCGGGACAGTAACGCAAAAACAGCGGATTCAGGCTACCGGCAGCAGCGGAAACACGATTGACCTTGCCTACGATACCAATTACGACCAAAGCGTCACCGCTGCTGAAATCGCTGGCAGCTACATGCTGTCAGGTCGAACCGCTCTTTACTCCATCAGCAACTTGACTTTCACCGTTGGCGCGAATGGATCCTTCACGATTGTTGACGGCGGATGCACAACCACAGGGACAGTAACACCGCGCGCTTCAGGCAAAGCCGTCATCAATGTAAATGCCACAGGAACTGGCTCTTGTGTTCTTGGTAACGGCGTTTCACTCAGCGGCATTGCGGTTTTAAATAAGGCAAGAACGCCCAATACACTTTCTGTCATTGCATTGAATAGCGCAAAGACAGATGGCTTGGTACTGATAGGTCGAAAAAACTAAGTTGGATCAATCGAGCCACGGCATCGAGTCGAGGTCTAAGAGGAACAGTCGATTTGGCAAACGAAGTGAGTGATGAGGCTGGCAACTTGCCGCACGGGTAGTCCCTGATTGATGATTTGACCTAATGCGTCAAGCGTTGCGTTGTATATTGCCGCCGGTCTATTTTTGTTATTTGACTCTTCAAAATAAGTTAAAAAGCTCATCTTTGAGTGCGCTCTTTAGGGGCAGGTTCAATCTTATTTTTGCGGTGAGTTTTGGTCACTAACGCTGCGGCACTCAAAATCATTTTTTCTGCGGGCGTCGCCAATCTACACGGCTTATTTGTTCAACGCGCGATAGGGTTAAGGTATCTGGTGGCGCATTTTGGGTCAAGGTGGTTCCAGCGGCTAATGTCGCGCCTTTACCAACGCGTACGGGCGCGACCAATTGGCTATCACTACCGATAAACGCATCGTCTTCAATAATGGTTTTGTGTTTGTTCACACCATCGTAATTACAGGTAATCGTTCCTGCGCCAACATTCACGCGCGCACCAATTTCGGCGTCACCTAAATAGGCTAAATGATTGGCTTTGGAACCAGCCCCTAAGCAGGTGTTTTTGAGTTCAACAAAATTGCCGACATGCGTGTTTTCGGCCAAAACAGATCCCGGGCGGAGCCGTGCATAAGGCCCAATGAGCGCGTCTGATCCGACGATGGCGCCATCAATATGTGTGAAGGGCAATATTTTGACGCCGCGGCCAATTTTTGCATTTTTGATCACACAGTTGGCGCCGATGTCAGTTTGGGCACCAATTTCAACCTGACCTTCAAAAATACAATTGACGTCAATCACGACATCTTGGGCGCACTGTAAATTTCCTCGAATGTCGATACGAGCAGGATCGCGCAGCGTCACGCCCTGATTCATTAAGTGGTTTGCTTGCGTCAGTTGAAATACTCGCTCTAAATGCGCCAATTGGGCGCGTGAATTGATTCCGAGGGTTTCCTCTAGGTTATCTGGATGGCAGGTCGTGACGCCGCTATCCGTGGCGGCCATCGTGACGATGTCAGTTAAATAGTATTCGCCCTGAGCATTTTGTGGTGTGAGTTGGGTGATCCAGTGCGCTAACAAGTGAGTGGGCGCGATCAAAATGCCAGTATTGATTTCAGTAATTGCGCGCTCTTGTTCTGAGGCGTCTTTTTCTTCAATAATGCGTTGCACTTGATGATTTGCTAAATGATTTGCCAAACGCACAATCCGCCCATAACCCTGTGGTTGTGCGGTATGGGCGGTGAGTAGGGCGAGCAATTGTCCTGTTTGCGCGGCGCATAAACGCTGTAAAGTTGATACGCTGATGAGCGGGACATCACCGTACAAAATTAAAGTTGATGCGGCAGCTAAGCGAACGTTTTGTTGCGAGGTTTGATTCAGCACCCGCATCGCCAACTGAACCGCGTGTCCGGTACCCTTTTGCTCATCTTGCAATACCCATTCAATATCAATATCCGGTTCAGTGATGTGAGCGCGAATTTGATCGGCGCCATGACCATACACCACGATTAAGCGCGCAGGTTTTAAAGCACGAGCGCTGTTCAGTACGCGATTTAATAAAGAAATTCCCGCCAATTGATGCAGCACTTTGGGGATCGCTGAATGCATGCGAGTCCCGCGTCCGGCCGCCAGGATAATGATATTGAGAGAGTGTGCAGAATTATGGAGAGGATTCATGGTGATTACTGTTGAAATATCGTCAGGTACAAGCCAATTAAACGATAGTCGATTACAAGCTGACCGTTAAGGGCACTTCTATCAATTCATTTTTGCGGCGAATTGCTTTGTTGCGCAGTACGCGAAATCCTCACGTACTGTATGTACGCTCCGGTTTCTGTGTGCTGTGCGCCTCGCACTTCATCCGCACATTCTGTATTTATAGAA
>JAVKMA010000115.1:0-2760 GCA_031538685.1 Burkholderiaceae bacterium
AATTTGCTGCGGCCGCGCTATCTGCGCAAAAATTAATTTTCTTGACCGAGCTGCAAAATTTATGCGACAGTGAAGGACAAATCCAAAATGAATGGGTGATGCAAGAGTTGCGTGAATTAGCATCGGATCATCCTTTATTCAGCTTTGCCGCGCCCAGTATCGCCGCATTGAAAGGCGGTGTCGAACGCGTGCACTTTGTACCCTTTAATCAAGATGGCGCTTTGTTAATCGAATTACTCACACAGCGCGGATCGGGCATCATGGTGACTGAACATCAACTGGATCGCTTGCGCCGCGCGACGATTGACGATGTGGGCAGCTTGCTGACTTTGATTGAACCCTTAGAAACTGAAGGAATTTTAGTCAAACGCAGTCGACAATTGATCGAACAAGAAATTGAATATTTCACCGTTATCGAACACGATGGTATTTTGTTGGGCTGCGCCGCCTTGTATCCTTTTGCCGATGAAAAAATGGGTGAGATGGCATGTTTAACCGTGTTGCCCGATGCGCGCAATCAAGGTGAGGCCGAACGTTTGCTACATCACATCGAAAATCGCGCGCGGCAAATGGGTATTCAACAATTATTTGTATTGACCACACGTACTGCGCATTGGTTTATCAAACGTGGCTTTCGCGTCGCCACGATTGAAGAATTGCCACAAGATCGCAAACGCATGTATAACTGGCAACGCAAATCTCAAGTTTTGATTCGTCAACTAAACTGATTCACTGATCACATCATTCTCGCCCGATAGTTCAGTTTTTTATTGTTTTTTTTGCGTGCGACTTTCCTCACTGAGTCTAACTACCCTAACTGCCCTATCCACTCTAACCTAACCCTTAACCCATCTTATTTTGGAGCTATTTATGACTCGCATGATTCACTGCATTAAGTTAAAAAAAGAAGCCGAAGGATTAGCCGCGCCACCGATTCCTGGGCCATTAGGGCAAAAAATCTTTGCCCAAGTGTCTAAAGAAGCTTGGCAAGGATGGATCAAACATCAAACCATGCTCGTCAATGAAAATCGCTTGAACTTGACGGACATCAAAGCGCGCACCTACTTGCGTACACAAATGGAAAACCATTTTTTTGGTACCGGCGCCGACGTTGCGGTAGGTTATGTGCCACCCGCACCGTAATTTTGACCATGATTTAAAACACCATGATTTAAAACATTAACTTTGCGATTCAATGCCTCCACTTTCTGAGATTATTCAAACCCTCACGGTATACGCCATTCCGGTATTACTCGCCATCACTTTGCACGAGGCTGCGCATGCGTATGCCGCAAAAATTTTTGGTGATAACACCGCCTATTCGATGGGCCGAATGAGCCTAAATCCAGCCAAACATATCGACCCATTCGGGACCATTTTGATGCCGATCGTTTTATATGTTGGTACGGGCGGCGCATTTTTATTCGGATACGCCAAACCAGTTCCCGTCAGCGTTGGACAACTGCGCAACCCTCGTAGCGGCATGGCATGGGTGGCGATTGCGGGGCCTTTATCTAACTTTGTCATGGCTCTGTTGTGGGCCTTGTTGGGTATCGTGATTTTGCCTTTGTTGCAGGTTCAAGAACTATTTCTAGCAAAAGTAGCGCACGCGGGGATTTTGGTCAACTTGGTGATGTTCGCATTAAATTTATTACCGATTCCACCTTTGGACGGGGGCCGTGTTTTAGTCAGCATACTGCCTTATAAATGGAGCGAGACTTTGACGCGCATCGAACCCTATGGTTTTTTTATCGTTTTGGCTTTATCTTTGTTACATCTCTTAAGTTATTGGATGATGCCACTGATGGCGATCGGTGGCTACCTGATCAATTTAATGTTAATGCCTTTGCGCATATTCATGTAATTGACGAACGGTGATCAAAAAACTGGGCTATGATTTTTTATTCGCTTCATGATTTTTTATGGTAATTAGGGCGAAACGTAACCAAAGTAGAGATTTAAAAATAATTTAAAGACGTTGTCTTTTCGGTGGTTATATCGGAATTCAATTTCTTTTAAATACATGGGGAAATGATAGCGTGAAACGCCTCGATAGTTGTAAAGAATATGTTTAGCGTAGCTCCAAAACCCTTCGATGCCGTTGATGTGATTTCGTGATTTTTTATTGACAAACTCTTTTGAATGATTGACCACCAAATGCTTACCAAAGCGTTGCAGCGATTGATAGCCTCTAAAGGCGTCGGTGTAATAGACCGAACCTTTGCGCGTGTGCGTTGCGATGTGTTGCATCAAGGTCTCAGCAGAAACGTTCTCAACGACTTTGGTGTACACCCTACCATCCCTCTCCATAAGCCCAAAAACAATGCTTTTGCCAGCAGCGCCCCTACCACGTTTGCCTTTACGCACACCGCCAAAATAACTCTCATCCAGTTCAATTTCACCAGAGAGTTTCATGCCTTCAAGTTCCGCCGTATGAAACAACACTTCGCGCAAATGTTGGTATACACGCGTAACCACCTTGACGTCACAACCCAGATCACTGGCCAGACGATAAGCAGGTTGTTGCTGATAAAAGCCTTGCAATATGACAATCTCACTGCGAAGCTTCTTCAAACTTTTTTGTCGCAAACAGCCCGCGCATTTGATGTAACCGCGTGCGGTCTTAGATGTCTTAAAAGATCCACAAAAAACACACTTTCTACCATTCAAATAGTTGACAGGGCAACCAAAAACATTCTTGCGAGTAGTATTCATAAGCATCCTAGAGGATACTTCAGTTACTAATCGCCCTAATTACCT
>JAVKMA010000116.1:0-1910 GCA_031538685.1 Burkholderiaceae bacterium
CAACAGGTACAGCACCAAGGCACGGCCTTGGCTGACGGTGGGGCGGTGAGCGCTGCCGTGTGGGCACACCAGCCAGCCAGCCGGACGGCTATCAAATGTGGCATCGCCGTCGATGGGCATGATGAGGTCGATCTCACCTTGAGGGTGCACATGGTGTGGGCCAGCCACGTTTTGCATGTCCACCACATCGACGGAAAAACCGTGTAGATCGTCTGAAGGTTTGAAGATGCGGCCATAGCGCAGACCGCCGCCTTCGTATTTGCACAACCAGCCTTGGGCCACACCTTCTTCACACGACTGTTTGAGTTCGCGATACGTGGGGGTGTCGGCACCGAGATTGGCATTGAGCCATTCGTCCAGAGCGCTGTTGAGCGGGCGCTTGTGAATCTGCGCCGTGACTGTCGCGAGGCGAGTTTTGAATCGGGATTGGGCCTGTGCCATGGCCTCGGCTGATACTGGGGTGCTTGTCATATGCTCTAATATGAATTATTATGCTTGTCCTAAGATTAACATGCGATAAGCCGTTTGTCTAGCAATATATTGCATGTTTTAGGCTTAGTCCTAGGATTTAATGACTGAAAGAGATACATGACAGAAGTGCTTGAGGTAAAAAACTCATTCTTGGCGGCGCTGGGCGAGCGGGTGCGTGCGCTGCGCGCGCGGCGAGGCCTGACGCGCAAGGCGGTGGCGGTCGCTGCCGATATCTCCGAGCGCCATTTGGCCAATTTGGAATATGGGGAGGGCAATGCCTCGATTTTGGTGCTGCTGCAAGTGGCGGGCGCATTGCAATGTTCTTTGGCGGAGTTGATCGGCGATGTGACCACGGTCTCGCCAGAATGGTTGCTCTTGCGCGAAATGTTGAGCACGCGCAGCGAAGCTGATTTGCGTCGGGTACGCGAGCAAGTGTCGGTCTTGTTTGGCACGACACAAGAATCTGAACGAACCAACCGCATTGCGCTCATTGGCTTGCGCGGCGCAGGTAAAACCACACTGGGCCAGCGCTTGGCTAAAGACTTGGACTATGCCTTCATTGAGCTCAGTCGTGAGATCGAAAAATTTGCCGGTTGCAGCATTTCTGAAATTCACAACCTGTATGGCACCAATGCTTATCGCCGCTACGAGCGCCGTGCCTTGGAAGAGACGATTCAAATTTATCCTGAAGTCATCATTGCCACGCCAGGTGGTTTGGTCTCGGACTCAGCGACCTTGAATGAAATGCTCTCGCATTGCTACACCGTGTGGTTACAGGCCAAACCCGAAGATCACTTGGCTCGCGTGGCCGCACAAGGTGACATGCGCCCGATGGCGGAGAGCGCCGAGGCGATTGAGGACTTGAAGATGATTCTGAAAGGTCGTGCGCCGTTTTATGCCAAAGCTGACATGACCTTAGATACCAGCGCCCAATCGCTGGAACACAGCTTTCAAACGCTGCGTGCACGCTTTCGTGCAATGATCAATTTGCCTATTTAGGTATTTTTTATTTAGGTATTTTTATTTGAGTGCATAAAAATGCATGTTTTATCTGGTTAAATGTAATATAATGCATACATAGAGCTTGGCAATCTCTATGTATGTCAGCGCGAATTTGCCAAATTTAACTTGGAGACCCAGATATGAGCCAGCCCACAACGATCAACTATCAAATTGAACCTAGCCAGTATCAACACTGGTCGGTGAAGTACGAAGGTGAAATTGCCACCTTGCAACTCAATATCAACGAAGACGGCGGCATTCGCCCTGGCTACAAGCTCAAGCTCAACAGCTACGACTTGGGCGTGGACATTGAGTTTTACGATGCACTCAACCGCATTCGCTTCGAGCACCCAGAAGT
This sequence comes from Burkholderiaceae bacterium, assembly GCA_031538685.1. Classification (GTDB taxonomy): domain Bacteria; phylum Pseudomonadota; class Gammaproteobacteria; order Burkholderiales; family Burkholderiaceae; genus JAVKLU01. The sequence continues at coordinate 1,832 of JAVKMA010000116.1, forward strand.
CAAGAGCGTGGTGGTGACCAGCTTGAAAGACCGCATTTTCTGCTCGGGCGCCAACATCTTTATGTTGGGTGTATCCACC
>JAVKMA010000117.1:0-1594 GCA_031538685.1 Burkholderiaceae bacterium
ACTAATTGAAGACACCCTACAACATTCAAAATTCAAACAGGTAGTAACCAATTAAGGATGGTTTGCAATCCGCTTGAGCGCGAAATCCCAAACTTCCTTCAAGCGGATTTGTCTAACGAACCTCTTAACTCAACAGAGGGAAAATTATGCGTGAGCAAGTTAAAGCAGTTGATGAAAAACTTGAGAATAATTAGTTCAGAACCAATTTTTTGGCAAAAAAAGCGCAGAAAAATCTGCGCTTTTTGAGTCGTTTTTTTGATCCGATTTTTTAATGGAACTGTTCATTTTCTGTTGAACCTTTTAATGCAGTTGTTGACGACAAACCTTGTTGAATGGTTTGTGTCACCGCATCAAAATATCCGGTACCGACTTCGCGTTGATGTTTGACCGCAGTAAAGCCCCGATCTGCCGCTGCAAATTCAGCTTCTTGCAATTCAACAAACGCACTCATATTATTACGCGCGTAACCATGAGCAAGATTAAACATCGAGTAATTCAAGGCATGAAAACCCGCCAAAGTGATAAATTGGAATTTGTAACCCATTGCACCTAACTCGCGTTGAAATTTTGCAATCGTCGCATCGTCCAGATTTTTTTTCCAGTTAAACGATGGCGAACAGTTATACGCCAACATTTTGCCTGGGAACTTGGCATGAATCGCTTGCGCAAATTTTTTGGCATATTCCAAATCAGGTTTGCCCGTTTCACACCAGACCAAATCGGCAAAGGGCGCATACGCCAAACCGCGCGAAATCGCTTGTTCCAAACCAGGTTTGGTACGATAGAAACCTTCTACTGTACGCTCGCCTGTTCAGAACGGCAAGACGTTGTCATCAACATCTGATGTTAATAAATCAGCCGCTTCCGCATCGGTTCGTGCAACCAAAATCGTCGGAGTTCCGCAGACATCCGCCGCTAAACGTGCGGCACTGAGTTTTTCTACCGCTTCACGAGTGGGCACTAACACTTTGCCACCCATGTGACCGCATTTTTTGACTGATGCCAATTGATCTTCAAAGTGAACACCTGCAGCGCCCGCTTCGATCATTGACTTCATCAATTCAAACGCATTCAATACACCGCCAAAACCAGCCTCCGCATCCGCCACTATCGGTGCAAAAAAATCAATATCATCTTTACCTTCGGACCATTGAATTTGATCAGCGCGCGCAAAGGTATTGTTGATACGCTTGACCACCATGGGCACTGAATTGGCCGGATACAAGGATTGATCAGGATACATTTCACCCGCCAAATTGGCATCGCCAGCGACTTGCCAACCAGATAAATAAATCGCTTTCAGACCAGCTTTCACTTGTTGCATGGCTTGGTTACCGGTCAAGGCGCCCAAAGCATTAACGAAAGGGCCTTCATTCAACAAAGTCCATAATTTATGCGCGCCACGGCGCGCTAAAGTATGTTCAACCGTCAATGAACCGCGTAAACGCACCACGTCTTCCGCCGTATAGTTACGTTTGATTCCATTCCAACGAGGATTAGTTTCCCACTCCAGTTTTAAAGCTTTGGCTTGTTCGTCGCGCGTCATAAAAACTCCTAAAGATTAAAAAAATCGCTTAAGGGCACTTCTATCAAT
>JAVKMA010000009.1:0-10405 GCA_031538685.1 Burkholderiaceae bacterium
AAAAAAATAAAGCATGCCAACATTAAAAATGCTTGCAGAAGCGCCATACACCGCCGCAGTGGCCACCAATAAAATACCGCTATAAAGCCAAGGTTCTGGTATTTTGAGCAGACGCACCCAAAGCCCGACGAGAGGTAAATTCAGAATCAACAACAAAACATTGCCAATATAAAGACTGGCAATCAATGTCCAAATCAGCGGGCCTTGGCTTGCAAACAAGGTCGGCCCAGGCGTAATGCCATAAGAAGAAAACGCCGCCATCAACACCGCCGCAGTGGCAGAAGTGGGGATACCCAAGGTTAAAAGAGGCATCAATACGCCCGCCGCTGCCGCATTGTTGGCCGCCTCCGGTCCCGCCACGCCTTCTATCGCGCCATGACCAAATTCATTTTCGGTATTTGGTGCGGCAACTTTATTTTTTCTTGCCGCCAGTTTTTTTTCGCTGTAATAAGACAGAAGAGTGGGCAACTCTGCTCCGCCTGCCGGCAACGCGCCCAAAGGAAAGCCTAAAAAAGTACCGCGTAGCCACGGGCCAATAGAGCGCTTCCAGTCTTTTTTGGCCAGCCACAACGAATCTTTGATTTGATGCTGGGCCGCATTCTCTTCTTTCACAAACGCACGGTAAAACACTTCGGCAACTGCGAAAAGTCCCACCACTGCCACCGTCATTTCAATACCATCTAGCAACTCAATTTTGCCAAAAGCAAAGCGCGGTTGCCCACTTTGTAAATCAATTCCCACCATGCCAAAAAGCAAGCCCAGAATTAAAGAAATTGCACCACGAATGAACGAATCACCCAGCAATGAGGTCACCGCGGCTAAAGCCAGCACCATCAAGCAAAAATATTCAGCAGGACCAAAACTCAAGGCAACACCAAGGATGAAGGGAGAGAAAAAAGTCAGCGCCAAAGTCCCGATCGTTCCCGCAATAAAGGAGCCTATCGCAGCGCTGGAAAGCGCCGCTCCCGCCCGTCCGCGTCTGGCCATTAAGTTACCTTCCATCGCCGTGACAATAGTGGACGATTCCCCTGGGGTGTTCAGCAAAATGGAAGAGGTTGAACCACCATACATTCCACCGTAATAAATACCAGCAAACATGACAAACATTGACGTCGCCGGCACTTTATAAGTGAGCGGTAACAAAAGCGCAATCGTCAACGAAGGGCTAATGCCAGGCAGAACACCAACGAGGGTGCCCAGAAAGCAACCCAATAACCCAAAAAACAAAATTTCTGGCGTGAGTGCGCTCGCAAAACCTTGCAGCAATAGATTCAAAGTGTCCATAGTTTTTTAAGGAAATAGTCCAAAAAGAGAACCCAAGCGAAGCCCGAGAAGAGAAAAAATGCCCCAGGTCACCAACACCATCAGTGTGACGGCAAGCCAAGCTCGTGCTTTCAATTGAACGCCCAAAAGATGGACCGAAAGCCCAATGAGAAAAATACTGGCGAGGACGAAGCCAAACACCAACAGCAGCAGTAAAAAAATCACTGTCCCCAAAAGAATGATGATCAGTTTGGCGTAAGACACTTGCAAAACAGCGTCGCTTTGAGGTGACTCTTCCGAATATTTTTTTGCCTTGAAATGGGCCAATGCCACACCCAATAAACCCAACACCGCAAGCGTCATTAAGGCAAGTGACAGAACAAGGGGCATGAACGAAGGGCCAACAACGCTGTAGATCGGCGGCTGGGGCATCATGAGGGTTTCACTCAGGAGAAAAGCAGATAAAAGGAGTATCAGCCCGAGGGCAATCACTTTGCTTTTGGTATTGATCAAAAATTGGCGCGGCATATTTTTCGAAAAAAATTTACAGAAAAGACAATAAAAAACCCACTTTTACGAGTGGGGTTTTTACGTTTTAAGACGGAATATCAAACAAACTTAGTTCAGCAAACCGACTTCTTTTAGAACATAGGCGGTTTCGTTAAGACTGTCTTTAATACTATTTTCAAAATCACTACCGGTTTCAAAAACGTCCGTCCATTTGTTTTTGGCAAGAAGCGCTTTCCACTGTGGGGAAGTTGCCATTTTTTGCATCCACTGCACCAACTGTTGTTTGTCCGCAGCGGTAATATCTGGAGCCGCAAAAACGCCACGCCAGTTGGCGGCAACCACTTTAACGCCTTGCTCGGTCAGGGTAGGAATCGCAACGCCCGGAATACGGTTCCTGCCGGAAACCGCCAAAGCCCGCATTTTTCCGCTGGCAATATGCGCTTCATATTCGGAGTAGCCCGAAATCCCCGCGCTGACTTGTCCGCCTAAAACGGCAGCGACGGAAGCGCCTCCACCAGAAAAAGCAACGTAAGCCGCATCTTTAGGATTTTTCCCCTCGGATTTAAGAATCAGCCCCAATAAAATATGGTCAGTGCCACCTGCTGATCCACCGGCGACGGAAACGGCTTTGGGATTGGCTTGAATCGCTTTCACAAAATCGGCAAGAGTTTTGATGGGTGAGTTTTCTGGTACTACCAGTACGCCAGATTCTTCGGTGAGCTGCGCGATAGGGACAATATCTTTAATGGTGAGGGGACTTTTGTTGGCCAGACCGGCACCCACCATGACGGATCCGCCAACCATGAGCGCTGCGCCTTTGCCACGGTATTGATTGACAAAGCGGGGAAGCCCTACCATACCGCCAGAACCTGCCACATTTTCAAAGCGGAATGAACCTACCAGCCCAGCGTCGCGACTTGCCGATTCAATTGCGCGTGCGGTCCCATCCCAACCACCGCCCGGCGCCGCAGGAACAAACATAGTGACCTCATTCAGTAGCGGCGCGGCAAATAAGGAAGTAGGCAGAATGCCAATGGCGGCAAAGCCGACTAAAAGCTGTAATAGAAAACGACGATTCATACAAACTCCTGAAAAAGTCTTACAAGGTAAAAAGGGATGCGGAGGAAAAACCTTCGCGCTTAATGTTGCCTTAAAGCATTGCCTAAAAACACGAACGACTACAACTTAACGAATTAACGACTTAACTGAACGACTTAACTGAACGGGGATCATCGCCTTGATATGGCGTTGTTGATTGGTGACCTTGTTGAGTGGTGACGCTGTTGAGTGAAGTCGTTTAAATTCTAGCACAGGCATTAGCGCCTAGCGTCCTGGTTAATTCAACACGCCGCAATTTATTGGCCCAACTCTATTGACCTAACTCTATCGACCCAAGTCAATACTGCGTTGTTGCGCAGCATGAATGGCCTCTACAAAATGTGCGGCAATTTTGGTTTCGTCCATGACGGCTAAAGCCGCCGCGGTCGTCCCACCTTTTGAGGTCACGCGTTGACGCAACTCGCTCAAAGATTCTGTCGATTGTGCGGCCAGTTGACTGGCGCCCTGAAAAGTCGTCTGCGCCAATTGACGCGCCAAGGCGGGGGGTAAACCTTGCGCAATTCCCGCTTGTTGCATCGCTTCTAAAAAATAAAATACATACGCAGGGCCGCTTCCGGACAAGGCTGTCACGCTGTTTAGGTCATTTTCATCATCTAACCACACCGACACTCCTACCGCGTTCATCAACTGTTCAACACGCGCACGCGCCGCTTGACTCACTCCGGCGCCGGCAAACAAACCGCTCATTCCTTGACCGATCAGCGCGGGCGTATTAGGCATTGCGCGCACTAACTGTGGTGCAAACTTCGGCACTAACTGCGGCGCATCTGCTGTATTCAAAAATTTTAATAAATGCGCCGTCGTAATTCCGGCGGCAATAGATAAAACGATACGGTCTTTAATCGCTGTCGCATTGCTTTGCCCAAAATCGTGAGCCCAATATTGCCCCAACTGCGCGAGCACTTGGGGCACCACTTGCGGTTTGACCGCCAAAACAATCAACTCGTGGCAGGTGCTTAACTCGGCTTGCGCCACGATACCCCAACGCATTTGAAGGTGCTGACGAATTTCGGAATCAATCTCAACGACCAAAATTTGCTCTTTTGAATAAGATCCCGAGACAATCAAGCCGTTAATTAAGGCTTGCGCCATATTCCCACCGCCAATAAATGTGACTCCTAACATTATGCTGTCTCCCATTTTGTGATTATTGTCTGAACGAATCATGCCTTATTTACGCGCGCATCCCAAAGGATTTGTTCTGGATGTATCGATTATTCCCAGAGCCAGTCAAACCAAAGCGGTCGGCCTATACGATTTAGCTTTGCGCATCCGACTGGCCGCGCCACCGGTGGATGGTAAAGCCAACGATGAATTGTTACATTGGTTGGCAAAGACCTTAAAATTGCCCCTAACACAATTACAAATTTTGCGCGGTGACAAAGGGCGGCGCAAACAGATTTTACTCATCACCGATAAACCTGATATTGCGGCGCAATGGCGCGTAGCACTCGCGGCGCAATTGACGACAGCACGCGTTGAAAATGAGCTTAACATTGATGTCGATTAAATTCGAGCGCGAATTAACCCACGGACTTGCCAGATCACGGACTTGCCGGATACTAGATAGACTGATTATTAAATTGACGCATTCATCATGAAAACTGTAAGACTCGATAACAATGCCGTATTAGTAAATGGCCGTGATGGCTATTTTTTGGTCAATCCGAACGATCAATTTATCGCCCAATCTTTAATTCATTACGGCGAATACAACTACGATGAAGCGAAGATATTGAATGGCCTGGTGCAACCAGGGCAATGCGTCGTTGAAGTCGGCGCCAATATCGGCAGCCATACTATTGGCTTGGCTAAAGCCGTCGGCCCAAGCGGCAAGGTGTTTGCATACGAACCCCAGCGCCATTGCTATGCCTTACTCAATAGCCAAGTCGCCCTGAATCGGCTCGACAATGTTTGGACTTACCGTCTGGGTGCGGGTGCAAAAGCCGACACGTTTTACCTCACGCCACCCGATTACGCGCAAACGGGAAATTTTGGTGGACTCAGTTTACATAGCGTCGCACAAGCGCAAAGCGAAGCCGTACAAATTGTCACGCTGGATGAACATCTGGCCGGTGAAAAAATTGACCTCATCAAAGTCGACGTTGAAGGCATGGAACAATCGGTGTTAATGGGCGCGCGCGAATCAATTAAAAAATATCATCCCACTTTGTATATTGAAAATGATCGCGTTGATAAGTCGCAAAACTTGCTACAAGAAATTTTTTCGCAGGATTACAAACTGTGGTGGCATATTCCTTTTTTATATTCCAAAGATAATTTTTTTAAGTCCCCAGAAAATATCTTTGGCGGCATCGCATCCTTTAATGTTTTGTGCATTCATAAATCGTTTCCGGTTCAAGTCGAGGGTTTAACGCCGATCACCTCGCCTGACGAGCCCCATCCTTTGCGCAAATCCTAAATCATGAGCTGCCCTCTTTGCGTGTCTGAGACTCAAACCCTAATTTATCAAACGCCTGAATATCGCGTTGTGTGGGCTGACGATACGCCCTTACATCCTTTATTTATTCGCGTGATTTGGCAAGCACACGTTCGGGAAATGAGTCAACTTTCCAGCGATCAAGCTCAAGGTTTGATGGCGCAAGTGTGGCGCATCGAGCAGGCATTTTTACAATTGCCCGCACCACTGACACCACACAAAATTAACCTCGCCAGCTTAGGTAATCAAGTCCCACATCTGCACTGGCACGTGATTGCGCGTTATTCAGATGATGCGCATTTTCCGGCACCGATTTGGAATTCGATCAACACCACGGATGCTGAATCACAACTCGCCAAGGTTTTGGCGCAAAGACGCGCGGCTCGCACGCAGTGCGAAAACTGGTTATTGGCGCAACCGTAATGCCGGCGAACCCGATTCAAAAAATCTGATATGCGATTTTTAACCCGACCTTTTGTGTGGATCGCACACGAAATTCACGTCTTGGCACACACTCAAAAAGACCAAGACATTCCCATCTTGCATGGTTTGCGTGGCATTTCGGTATTGATGATCGTATTGTTTCACTGCACCTTTGCAGTGTTATATCTGTTCAAAGAACAAGCATTTAATTTGCATCGCTTCATCGACAGTATTCCCAGCCTGTTTGCGATCATTTTGGGATTTGATAAAGCGGTGGATTTGTTTTTTTTATTAAGTGCGTTTTTATTAACGCGTTCTTTGCGTCAAGAATTTTTAAGCGCGCAGTCGCTCAATCTAAAACAGTTCTACCGTCATCGAATCGCGCGTATTTATCCCGTGTTTCTGCTTGCCTTGCTGCTCTATGCGCCGTGGGAATTAAGCACGTTTGGCAGCAAACTGTGGTTCAGCCTCGCTTTTATTGACAACTTTATCCCCACGCGCTTAATTCCCGTCAGTTGGAGTTTGTCAGTTGAAATGCAGTTTTACGCGGTATTACCTTTTATTATTCTTGGTTTAGAACGCTTGGGGAATTTGCGTCGGATCATCATCTGCTTAACACTGGCCTTGATCGGATCGATTTTGATTCGTGGCGGCTTGGGTTTAAGCTTGCCTGAAAGCTATCGTGAATCGGTTTTTAACTTACTCATCGACAAAGGTGGACGCGACTACATGATGACTTTGTATTACCCCACTTACGCACGTTTGAGTCCGCTGATTTTAGGCATCTTATGGGCCTACTTACATGATTCAGTCAAATGGCAAAAAGGACTACAAAACTTGCCCCGAATCTGGACGCAAACAGCTTGCGGTATCGCTTTTCTCGTCGCTTATATCGCGTTGAAATACCCCGCTTATCAAACCACCAGCATGGGCATCTTTGGTAGCAATTGGAATTTGCTCTTTATATCTCTTGAACGCTTTGGTTTTGCGCTTGCCGCGATGACGATGATGATGCTTATTTATTGGGGCCAAGGCTTATCGTGTTTAGGTCACAGTTTAAGTTGGTCGATTTGGCGCGTCATCGCCCATTTGTCTTTTCCCATTTTTCTGTTCCATTTTGTGTTTATCATTCCGGCGTATGCCATCGCCTTTATGAGCACTGACTTTTCGAGCATTCACGAAGTCGCGCTAAGTCAGGTTATCGTGGCATTCCTCTTGACCGCGATAATGAGCATTCTTTTTTCCTTACCGATACATCGTTATATCGAAGTCCCTGGAATCCGTTGGGGGCATCGTAAATTGGGTCATCGTTAATTTTTTAACTGTACGGCACTGCGCCATTTACCTTGATTATTGTGATGGATATTTTTGTATTAGTCTCTGCCGCCCTGATGGGTATTGTCGAAGGCCTAACCGAGTTCTTGCCGATTTCTTCAACCGGACATTTAATTTTGGCCGCCCACGTGTTGTCCTTTGAAGGCTCTTATGTGCACGTGTTTGAAATCGTCATCCAAGCTGGCGCTATTTTGGCCTTGTGCTGGGAGTTTCGCGCACGCTTAATTTCCAAAATTCACATTCAAAACGCACCAGTACGGTTATGGTGGTCGACTTTAATTGTGGCATTTTTACCGGCGGCAATTTTGGGTCTGTTGTTCGGCGAAACGATAAAGTCTTATTTATTTCAACCGGTTCCGGTGGCTTTAGCCTTTATTTTGGGCGGCGTGGCGATTATTTGGGTCGAGCGTCGTACCTTAAAAATTAATGTACCTGCGTCTCTGAACCCTGTTATTACGCCAATAACACCATCAATAACACCATCAATAATGCCACCACAAATTACCCCGACCTTAGCCTTAAAAATTGGGGTCTTACAAGCCCTGGCATTGATTCCCGGCACCAGTCGTTCTGGCGCGTCCATCATCGGCGCGATGTGGTTAGGCGTGCCACGCGCCGTCGCGACTGAATTTTCATTTTTTCTCGCCATACCAACGCTCTTTGGTGCCACGATCTATTCATTGTATAAAGCGCGTACTTTATTAAACATCAATGACGCTCCGGTTTTTGCGATTGGACTCTTGACTTCTTTCATCAGCGCGTTCATTTGCGTGCGTTGGTTACTGCGTTACGTGTCCTCACATACCTTTATCCCTTTTGCATGGTATCGAATTATTTTTGGTATCGTGATTTTGGCTTTGTACGGTAGTGGTCTCGTACATTGGAGTCGGTACTAAAATCAGACGGCTTTTATTTCTTTTATTGTTTGTTGGAGTGCTTATGTATCGTTCTTCAGTTTTTCGCGGCCTTTATCGTATTCTTTATCGCGGTCTTCAAAACATGATTGCGCTTTCAATTTTGGCATTCATTGTCACCGGCTGTGCAAATCAAACCTTCACCTTTAACCGCAGCGCTGGCGTTAATGATCAAGGTCCTGTGACACAGAACTACTGGTTTTGGGGAATCCAACAAAGTCAGGAAATTGACGCCGCCGAAGTCTGCCATGGCACCCATAAAATCGCTAACGTTCGCTTTCAGACTTCCTTATCGCAGCTTGCGCTGAGCGTCGTGACGCTGGGCATTTATTCTCCCAGAGAAGTGATTATTCGCTGCTTACCATAATTTTTAAATATGACTTTATCCCTCCATCATCATCGCCATCACCGTCGAGTGACGCGTGCGGCCCATCTACTGGTCTTAACGACTGTCATCGCGTTAATGAGCGCCTGCGCGAATCAAGTCGTCGTCGTCAACAAACAATTCGCTCGTGATGTTCCATCACTAGAAGAAGTGCAACATTTTTTCTTTTGGGGTTGGGGTACCGTTGAAAAAAATAATAATCCCGTCACAGTATGCGGCGCCACTCAAAATATCGTGCGGATTGAGCGCAGTTATCAATCAACCGATGCGCTTTACACCTTGTTTACGCTTGGCATTTATATGCCACAAACTGTTCGAATTTATTGCCGAAAATAAACGATGCGCTCTTTACCACTTCGTAAAATTTGTACTGCCTATTTTGGTATTGCCTATTTGTTAGCGTCACTCACGCTGCTGACCGCGTGCGGCACCACGAGCAAAGATTTGGCGCCCGGTTCAATCAAACAAAGCTCAAGCTATTGGCCGTCTTGGTTGAATTGGATTCGTCCTTATCAACCACCGGTATCGCAAGGCGTTTTTATCACCAAAGAAATGGTAAGCCAACTCAAAGGTGGAATGACGCAAGACCAAGTGCGTTATTTATTAGGTAATCCGCCGCTACAAGACTCTTTCCACAAAGACCGTTGGGATTACCCTTTCCGTTATGACAACGGCAAAGGCGTCATAACGACCAGTTCGCTCGCCGTATTTTTCAACGCCGATAAAAAACTGGTCAGTTTGCAAGGTGGAAAATTTCCTAATGAAACCGAATTTATTAAATTGATCGACGCGAATTTATGAGTGCACCGCTAGCGATCGCTTTATCCGGCACCAGCGGCAAAATGGGACAGACTTTGGTTGCCGCGATTCATCAAAATTACCTGACCAAGTTAAGCAGTGCATGGGATGCCCCTGATTCAGCGCTATTGAATGCTGATGCAGGTTTACGTTTAGGTATCTTGACAGGCGTGATCGTTCGTGCACAACCAGAAGCCAATGCGCGGGTACTAATTGATTTCACTCGCCCCCAAGCCTGTTTAGATTATCTCGACTTTTGTGTTGCCCATCGCATCAATATGGTGATCGGAACCACCGGATTTGACCTCGCCGGACGAACCAAAATCGCCACTGCCGCACAATCAATTGCCATTGTTCACGCGCCCAATATGAGTATTGGCGTCAACACCACTTTGCAATTGCTCAAACAAGCCGCCCACTATTTTGATACCGGTTACGACACCGAAATCATTGAAGCGCATCATCGTCATAAAGTTGACGCACCTTCTGGTACTGCATTAAAAATGGGTGAAGTGATTGCGCAAGCGCGCGGGCAAGCACTGGATCAGCTTGCCGTCTACACCCGCGAAGGCCATACTGGCGCAAGAAAAGCAGGCTCGATCGGTTTTGCCACCGTTCGGGGCGGCGATATCGTAGGTGATCACACCGTTTTGTTTGCTGGCGATGGCGAGCGCATTGAAATCAGTCACAAGTCCAGCAGCCGTAATTCGTATGCACAAGGTGCAGTTCGTGCCGCACAATTTTTATCTGACAAATCGCAGGGTTTATTTGATATGAATCACGTATTAGGATTTTCTGCTTAATCCTTATCTTGCTTAATCCTTATCTTGCTTAATCCTTATCTTGCTTAATCCTTATCTTGCTTAACCCTTAGTTTTTCACACCTTAGCTTTTAACATTAACCCCATGCCACAAATTATTGTCTTACCCCACCCTAGCCTGGTTCCTGATGGTGCGGTGTTAGATGTCGCGACCGGCGTCAGTATTTGCGATGCTTTATTAGCGGCAGACATTGAAATTGAACACGCTTGCGAAAAATCATGTGCCTGCACGACCTGCCACGTGTGGGTACGCGAAGGCGGTCAAAGTCTCGTCAGCGCCGATGAATTAGAGGACGACATGCTTGATAAAGCCTGGGGCTTGGACGCCAGTTCACGCTTGTCGTGCCAAGCGCTGGTCACCGATACCGATTTAGTCGTCGAATTACCCAAATACACC
>JAVKMA010000118.1:0-9520 GCA_031538685.1 Burkholderiaceae bacterium
GGGAGTTAAAAAAATGTTTTCATATTTTTCACACGCCCCTAAACCTGATCTGGGTCATACCAGCGGAGGGAGTGTGATGATGCTGATGCGGCCTTTTGCGCGCACGGCTTCCCATCATTCGCTCTCCATTTTTTAATTTTTGGAGAACTGACATGTCAATTCGTTTTGCCCCCACTTTTAGTTTTGTTCGGTTTGTTTTATGTGCGATGATGATGACGACGGTGGTCTGCATCAGCAAGGCACAAGTACCATCAACGCAAGTAGCATCAGCACAAACACCATCAGCGCGGGCCACATTGCGCGTGATCACGCATGATTCTTTTGCGGTGTCAGCGGAACTTTTGACGCAGTTTGAGCAAGACAATCATGTGACTCTCGCGCTGATCAAAGGTGGCGACGCAGGGGAAATGCTCAATAAATTAATTTTGACGCGTGCCAATCCCTTGGCCGATGTGGTGTATGGAATTGATAAGGTCTTATTAGATAAAGCGCGTCAGGCCAATATTTTGGCACCGACGCATTCCAACGATACGCAATTGCTACGGACTTTGTCGGGCATGGCGGCGGTGGATTACGGTTGGGTGGTGTTGAATTACGACCGCGCCAAATTTGCAAAAGAGGGACAAAAACCTTTAGAGGGGCAAAAACCTTTACCGACCAGTTTGGACGCCCTGACTCAGCCGGCTTACCGTTACATGCTGGTTGTGCCCAACGCAGCGACATCAAGCACCGGACGCGCATTTTTATTAGCGACTGTCGCGCATTTTGGCGTAGAAAAAGCATTTGACTGGTGGCGCGCGATGCGTCGCAATGGGGCCAAAGTTGCACCCAATTGGACGGCCGCCTACTACACCGATTTTTCACGTAATGGCGGTGCTTACTCAATTGTGGTGAGTTATGCCAGCAGTCCTGCTGCTGAAGTCGCGTTTAGCAAAATTTCTTTGACCGAATCGCCGACGGCGAATCTGTTATTAAAAGGCAGTGTGTATGAGCAAATCGAAGGTGTAGCCGTGTTAGCGGGAACTACAGAAACTATTTTGGGTCAAAAATTCATTGATTTTTTGCAATCAAAAGCGGTTCAAGCTGATTTGCCGACGCAAATGTGGATGTGGCCAGTCTTGAAAAACGTCGCGATGCCAGCAGTATTCAAACACGCGCAATCACCCAAGAACAATACCTCGAATCAAGCAATCATCAGCGCCACAGTTCAAGATCAATGGATCAAACGTTGGCTTGATGTGATGACGCACTAATTGCGTGCTTGCTGATTGAATGATTCCGATTGAATGAATCCGATGCGATGAGACGTATTCAGAACCGCTTATCACCACTGCAATCGCCACTGCAAGGGTGGGTATTAAGCGCGCGCATAGTGTTCGTTTTATTTATCAGCCTCGCCTGCCTTATCCCCCTATGGGGTTTGCTTCAAATAGGCTTGATTCAAAGCGAACTGGTATCAATCGGTCATGATGATTTTTTCGCGTCGTTCGCTGTTTTAGATCAAAGCTATATTCAATGGCGCTTGGTTTGGACTTTGGCGCAAGCCTTAATCACTTGCGCGATTGCCAGCGCGATCGGTATTCCGATTGCGTGGGTGTTGGCGCGTTATTCATTTAGGGGACGCGCATGGTTATTGCGCGCCTTGTTTTTACCCATCGTGACGCCGATGATTGTGCTCGCCTTAGCATTGCGTCATGGTGTGGGGGCATGGTTGGAGTTGCCCAGCGAAGGCAGTGCTGTGTTAATGCTGTGGGGAAATTTATTTTTTAATTTACCTATCGTGATTCGCGCCGCGTATGAAGGTTTTAGCCGAATTCCGCCAAGCGTGGTGGATACCGCCAAAACTTTGGGCGCGAGTACTTGGTCGATTTTTTGGCGTGTCGAGTGCCCACAAATCAAGCACTGGATGGGTGCGGCCAACGTCTTGATTTTTTTGTATTGCGTGAGCAGTTTTGGTTGTGCCTTGTTATTAGGCGGAACGCAATACGCCACCATAGAAGTTGAAATTTATACCTTGATCGCGCAGCAATTATTGATTGGAGACGCGCTGGTGTTAGCGCTGGTACTGATGGCGCTGCTGTTGATTGCGCTGATCATCGTGCGTCATTTTTATACCCCTCAATTGACTTTGGATCTGGCTGACCGCGCGATTCCTCAACCCATTCAGGGTCTTAGCGCACACCTGCAATTCACGCTCTCTTTATTAACCCTGTTGATTGTGTTGGGCTTGCCTTTGCTGACCGTGGTTTGGCATGGCCTGATGATGAAGGATTGGATCAATCTGTTGTGGGGTGCGCGCTTGGCTTTATATAACAGTTTGTTCGTGCTTGCGCTGGTGGTATCGGGGGCGGTGGTCGTGGGCAGTATTCCGCTATTGATGGCTAAACCCCAGCATCGTTTGTTGTCGCTGGTCATTGCTTTGCCGCTGATGATTCCGGTAGTGATTTTGGGCTTTGGATATTTATTGAGCTATCCCCAATGGAGCAGTTCGCGCGGATTGATTGTGGTGGTGATGGTGTTTATGAGTTATCCCATCATCACCAGTAGCCTGTTACCGGCCTTGGCAAACTTACCCAAAGATTTGATTGAAGGCGCACAAACTTTGGGTGCGCGCCCCTTGAATATTTTTCAAGGCATTTATCGGCCCTTGCTTAAGGCACCCTTGCGGCGCGGCATGGCACTGGTTGCGGCCAGTTCTATGGGAGAGTTCACGAGCAATTTAGTATTGTCGCGTCCCGAGACGATGACCTTGCCTAATCTGTTATATCAATACTTAGGACGCCCGGGCCAAAGTAATCTAGAGGCGGCCTGGGGTTTGTCCTTGTTTTTACTAATCCTGAGCGTCGTGATATTTGTGGTCATTGAACCCAAGGACAATCTGACGCAATCAAGGTTTTAGCACAGCGCGATCAATAGCGGTCAATCCCTGACGTGGTGCGCAGGTGTTGCGCGTCACTTTTGCTGCCGTCCTGTTTGGAAAATATCCAAATTTTCTCGATAGACCGAATTTTTTCCACCTGAAACACCTAAAACACCCAGGGCACCTAAAACAC
This sequence comes from Burkholderiaceae bacterium, assembly GCA_031538685.1. Lineage (GTDB taxonomy): Bacteria > Pseudomonadota > Gammaproteobacteria > Burkholderiales > Burkholderiaceae > JAVKLU01. Next base: position 3,054 of record JAVKMA010000118.1, read on the forward strand.
TGTGGAAAATTTGATGCTGCTCACTGATCGATCCGGAGTTAACTGATTTTCCGATCATGGCTTTCATGGATTGCGCGGGCATCGATTTCAGTTCGCTGGTTTGCAAAAAAGAAGGTGACGCCCAAACGATAAATGGAATATTTTTTTGTTCTTTGGGCGCCAGAAGTTCTGGCGTACCGTGCAAATACCATCCTCCTTCACCCAAAGACTCGCCATGATCTGAAATATAAATCATGACCGTACGTCTTTGAGTTTGACGTTCGAGCAAAGCGATCAACTGATCCAACACGTAGTCCGTGTAAAGAATACTGTTGTCATAGGCATTGATCAGCGCTTGTGGGGCGCATTTTTTTAAATCCACCGTATCACACGCAGGTTCAAAACGGGCAAACTCGGTCGGATATTTTTGCTTGTATTCGGGCCCATGACTACCGGATTGATGTAATACGATCAGTTGCTTGTCATGACTGGTTTTTTGAATCTCGGCTTCCAAACCCGCCAACAAGGTTTCATCTTGATTTGAATGTCGACAATTTGGCGCGACACATAAATCGGACAACTGCTTACCGCGCAAAACCTGATCAAAATTTAGTTGAGCTTCGCCCCAGTTTCTGGTGCGCCAAAGCACTTGAACCCGTCCTGAACGGTGCAGGTAATTGGGCAAAATCTCATGGGTCAGTCCAGAGGCCGTGGGGTCGTGTGAAAGTATGCATTCCAAAGATCGGGTCGTGTAGGTCGCACACGATTGCGCCGATTTCATCAACACAAAATTGCGTTTTTCCAAGCGGGGGTTGGTCTGGCGTTCGTAACCCAATAAAGAAAAATTCTGTGCTCTAGCGGACTCACCAATGACCAACACCACTGTTATGGGCAAACGGTTATCAGAAGCCCAGCTCAACTCAGGCAGCGTCGCTAGTTTTTGTGATGCCAATGTTTGATCATTTAAGTAGCGTGCGGTGTTGATGGTGCAAGACCAAGGCAAGAATAAACCGCCGATTACTTTGGCGTGTTTATCAATCCACAGCCATGAACTTGAATTCATAAAAATTAAACCCAACGAGAGAGCAATCGCGAGACAAAAATGCCCCAAGCGCTTTAGCCGTGATTGCTGCTGCAAACGAACAAAGCGACACAAAACAATCGAAAAAAGCGTCACAAAGAATAGGTAAATCAATAATCGGGGGTGAAACAAGGCCAGCGATTCATCGGCATTGGTATTGATGACATTACCCATCATGGCTTTGTCCAAAACAACTTGATAAGTCACGATGGGGTAAATAGCCAGGGTATTGCATACCGCAATCACAACCATCAAAGGTTTCAGAAAACGACTGGAAAGCAAACCCGCCGCGCCCACCAACAGCCACATCAGTAGCAATGACACACCGAGCAAAATCATCACTACCCCAACCCCCAAGCCGCTGTTCAAGTCCAAATTGGAATTCACGTATCCCATCAGCGGCCCATGAAAGACGACAAGATTGACCAAGGCAAAAATCCAAATCAGTGCAGATGGCGCGAGGTTAAATTTGCGATCTGTTCCAAGCCACATCAATAGCGGTGTTTTGTAGGTCATTTTTGCTTCGTTAAGGAGTTAATAGGAGGGTGAATAGGAGGGTGAATAGGGGCGCATTATGAAGGGGAGCAATGGCTTGGCGTCGCCCTAAAGTAAAAGGCTTTAAGGTAAAACGCTACTGGGCATCTGTGTCAAAACCATATTGGTGCGCGCGTTGATAAAGCCGCTGTAAATATTTTTGCCATAACGCGTTGGCGCGGGCAACAACACCGCCAAACGTGCCGCCTGATCGGCGTTTAATTCAGCGGCACTGATATTGAAGTAATGTTGGGATGCCGCTTCAATCCCATACAGGTGATCGCCCCACTGCGCGACATTCAAATACAACTCCAAAATTCGTGTTTTATCCATCCAAAATTCCAGCATCTTGGTAATGACTAACTCTTGTCCTTTGCGAACATAGCTGCGTTCGCTGCTCAAGAATAAATTCTTGGCCAGTTGTTGCGAGATTGTCGATCCGCCTGATACCGAACGGCCTTTGCGTTTGTTTTTTTTGATCGCTTGCTCGATGCCTTGCCAATCCACACCGGTGTGTTCGGCAAAGCGACTGTCTTCGCTGGCAATCACGGCGCGCTTGATGTGTATCGAAATGGCGGCGTAAGGAGTCCACTGATAACTGAGGGGCTTCACCTTGCGCACCGGTTGGGTGGTAATTGGTTTGGCTGGCGCCTTGAGTTTTGTCTGGTCTTTATTTTGTCTGAGCGCTGATTTTTTGGCTGCCGATGCTTTGGCTGCGTTAAGTAGGGCAGGGGCTTGATCCGTGTCCAGCACCGACGTCATAAATTGCGTTTGTCGTGGCGGAATGACAGTCCACCAGGCCAGTTGAAAAAAGAAATAACTCTGCGTGAGCAAAATTAAAGTGGCGATTGCGGCGCCACTACTGAGCGCCATCGCACGCCACCACGAGAATTCTGTGACGATAGGCGGATCAATCGATGCAAGGTGTGAGGAGGTTTCGGTTTTCAAAACAGTTGGAGCAATGATTATTGTCGTTGGATTATTCCATAATTCCTGCAACTTTGGCTTGTCGCTTTGTAGGCCGACGGTGAGCATGTACGGGTTATAGTGGTAGACATGCGCTTAGATTTTTTATCCTCACCAGCCGATGTTGCCGCTGATGTTGTCGCCACTGCCTTGGCGCGCTGGGTACGCAATTGGCAACTGCTGCCTTGGATCATTTTTTAAGTCACTTGTTTGAGTCGAAATGAAACCTCTCGCCCTCATCACCCTCACCGTTCTTGCCGCCCGCGTCTTATGGGAATATTTTTGCAACCCAATTGGCCACCCACGCAGCCAGCATTACGAATGGCACCTTCGCTGGCAAGTGACTTTACAAATAGATTTAGGCAAACGCCGCTTGCGCCGCAAATGGGAACGCCTTAATTTACGCGACTCGCTCAAAGCCATGCGTCCGCTGTGGACGCTGCTCACCGCTCTCACCAGCGCGCCCATCGCTTTTGTCATTTGGTGGTTTCGCGATACCAATGCGCTTTGGCAAATTGACAACCAGCGCAAAGACCCCAACCTCAAAGACTTTCAAAAACTCAGCGAATGGGCCAGCGGCTTGCACCTGATCGAGTTTCAAAAAACGGTCACAAAGGAGCGCAGCAAAGGCAAAGATGGTCACAGCAGCCAAAAAGTTATTTCCACCATTCAGTCCACCCACACCACTGCTTGATTTGTCAAGGCTTTATGCACACACAGAAAAAACCGATCGCGGCGTTGTCGATCGCGTCCTTGTCGATAATGTGCTAGCGCTCAGAATTTTTTTGATTGACAGCGCGCCGGCAACTGTTTGATAATGCAAGGCCTTTTCGCATGTTCAAAATACCGATTAACAAGGGGGATATCGTTGTCAAGTGATGTAGGTGAATAGGTGAATAGGTGAATAGGTGAATAGGTGAACGTAGATGAGCGGTACTGATTCTATGTTTCCTATGTTTGGAAATCATTTTTAAATTATTTTAATTGGAGAGTACGGTATGAAAAAAAATCTTATTGCAATTGCGGTATCGGGTGTGTTTTTAACAGGGCTTGCCCACGCTGCTGATCCAGTGGCTTCAGGTAAAGACACTAACTGGCAACTTTATGGCGTGGCGGATATTTATGTCGGCAAAGACAGCGTCGGTGGGGCAGGAGTTGCAAGCGCGGTTGACACAACTAAATTAGGAGCAGGTGGCTTGTCTGGCAGTCGTTTGGGGTTTAAGGGTTGGCAGGAAGTCGGCCCCGGCCTGAAAGCCGATTTTGTTTACGAAACCGGCGTGTCAGTTGATGCGACCGCCGCAAGCAGTCTGGGTAATCGGCAATCCTATGTCGGTTTGACTGGTGGTTTTGGTCAAGTTCGTTTTGGCCGTCAATACACCGAGTTGAATCAAATCACTGGCGCGGTGTCAGTGGATGGAAATATTGGTTGGGAGGGTAATGGGGGCAAGGATGGCTTTACAGGCACCGGCGCCGCGGATGATATTATTGGCACCCGAGTCGATAATGCTTTGACCTATCGGAATACGATGGGCCCAGTGACTATTGGCGTCCAGCACGCTTTGGGCGAGGCCCCTAGTAATGCCGTGACCTCTGGGACAGGAACCACCGCGTTTACGGGTGATACCACCTCTTTTAGTGCCGCGTTTAGCCAAGGTGATTTGAACCTGGTCTTGGGTTATGCGACCAGAGGAACATCGGGCGTTGCCGCGACCAGTCGCACCAATTCTATTGATGGTTACACCTTGGGCGGTTCTTATAACTTGCAGGTGGTCAAAGTGTTCTTGGGCTACAGCAGCGCGACAGCTAAGGCAACGACTTACACGACTGCTGTCCCTGCCGGTACTGAAATCAAGACCGATACCACTCGAACCAATTTGGGGGTAACAATCCCGGTCGGGGCTGATGGTTCTTATGCTTTGGTGCAGTACGCGCAATCAGCTGTCAAGGACGCTACTACTAAGACAGCAACAACCTTTACCCTGGGTTACACCCATCAATTGGGCAAAAACGTCAACGGCTATGCGCGTTTTGCACAAACTGGCTATGACACTGATGTTAAAACTGCGACCAGCTTGTATGGCGTAGGTTTGCGTTACAGTTTCTAAGTCTGATTGATGGCCATCCCTATCCAAGAGCGTGCGTTTGATTGGTAGGATGATTGAGCGTAGGATGATTGAGCGTAAATTAACTTGGCGCGGGATGACTTGGAAAAACGAGTGTCTTTGAATCAGCGGCACTCGTGTCACCAATCACACTTTTGTACTTTCTTTTAACCCATCAGAGCATCTTCTGATGGGTTTTTTTATGGGAGCGTCAGCGCGCTAGGGAGTCACACAGGACGTGACAGATGTCTCGCCGACCCGCCACAGCACAAGGCGTGTATCACAGGGACACTTCTATCAATTCATTTTTGCGGCGAATTGCTTTGTTGCGCAGTACGCGAAATCCTCACGTACTGTATGTACGCTCCGCTTTCTGTGTGCTGTGTGCTGTGCGCCTCGCACTTCATCCGCACATTCTGTATTGATAGAAGTGCCAACAGGGCGTATGTCAAAGGACGTATATGATGTTCACTTTGGTTGATTTTTCTATTTTTAATCTCTAATGACCATTCCTCCTTCCCTCGATTTTTATTCAGCACAAGTGCTGCGCGATCACGTTCAACACACTTTGGCGTTTTATGTTGACAGGGCGATAGACCCTAGCGGCGGTTGCTATCACTATTTTTTGAATGACGGTAAGGTTTACGACACGCATTCACGGCACCTGGTGAGTAGCACCCGTTTTGTGTTTGTTTGGGCAATGGCGGCACGACATTTTTCAGACCCGCGTTATCTGGCGCATGCCCGCCATGCCGTCAATTTTTTGCGCAGTGCCCATTTCAATGCCGATTCCGGCGGCTACGCTTGGGAGTTGCAATGGCGTGATGGGCGGGCGCAGGTCACTGACCAGACGCATCACTGTTATGGTTTGGCCTTTGTTTTGTTAGCCTACGCCCATGCTGTGATGGCCGGCATAGAAGAGGCGCGGCCTTGGTTATACGAAGTGTTTGCGACTTTGGAACATCGTTTTTGGCAAAACGAACATCATCTATACGCCGATGAGGCCGATGCCCATTGGAGACTGTCACCCTATCGCGGACAGAACGCCAATATGCACATGACTGAAGCCTGTTTAGCCGCTTACGAGGCGACTGCTGATGCGCAGTTTCTGGATCGCGCCGAAACCGTCGCCAAGGCGGTGATTCAAGGTTTAGCGCGGCAAGGTGAGGGCGAATTAAAGGGTTTGCTGTGGGAACATTACCACGATGATTGGACGATTGATTGGGCTTACAACAAGGGTGACAGCCGCAATATCTTTCGCCCGTGGGGATACCAACCCGGTCACTTTACCGAATGGGCCAAGCTGCTGGTTTTGCTCGCCCAGCATCGACCGCAGGAATGGCTTTTGCCCAGTGCTGAATTTTTATTTCAAACGGCCCTGACGCGCGCCTGGGATGAGCAGCATGGTGGTTTGTACTACGGTTTTGCACCCGATGGCGCGATTTGCTTTCCTGAAAAATATCACTGGGTGCAGTGCGAAACCTTGGCTAGCGCGGCGGTACTGGGGGCGCATACCAATAATCCTCAGTATTGGATTTGGTACGAACGACTGTGGCAGTATTGTTGGACTCATTGGGTTGATCACCAACACGGAGCCTGGTTTCGCTTACTGTCACGCGACAACCGTCATGTTACTGAGGAAAAAAGTCCGGCTGGTAAAGTGGATTATCACACCACCGGTGCCTGTTACGAGATGATGCGGGCACTGGCGGCGCGGCGTCAAACGTGAAGTGGCATACTCCCCCATCCTGCTCATGACGACAAACCTAGGGGCGCTCACTAGGCGGCCTCCTGTACCCGCTTAC
>JAVKMA010000119.1:0-3783 GCA_031538685.1 Burkholderiaceae bacterium
ATTTCTCCTGTTTGATCATGAATCAATTCAACACGATAGCCCATCATTGGTTTTCCAGGACTGCCGATTTTGGTTGGCATCTGCGCATCAATTCCGCGCGCGACTGACAAAATTGGCCAGCCGGTTTCTGTTTGCCAATAGTTATCAATGATGGGAACTTGCAAGGCATCAAAAATCCATTGACTGGTCGGTTCATCTAAAGGTTCACCCGCAAGGAATAAGGCGCGCAAAGACGAGGTATCGTGTTGAGTCATCATCGTAGTCGGGTGTTTTTTCAACACCCGAATCGCGGTTGGAGCTGAGAATAAGTGTGTGACGCGATATTTTTCGACGGTTTTCCACCAGATCGCTGCGTCCGGTCGAATGGGCAAGCCTTCGTACATGATAGTGGTCATCCCCGCAAGCAAAGGCCCGTAAACAATGTAAGAATGACCGACGACCCAACCGATGTCCGAGGTACAAAAAAATACGTCGCCGGCCTTGGCGCAATAAATTTGTTCCATCGATGTCGTCAATGCAACGGCGTATCCACCGACATCGCGTTCAACGCCTTTGGGTTTGCCCGTGGTGCCTGAGGTATACAAAATATACGATGCGTCAGTCGAGTCAAGCCATTGAACGGGTACGGTGGCTTTGCTGTGTTTTTGGCGCAGTTGCTCAAAATCAATGTCGCGTGCGAGTGGGGTAAATGAGCTTAAACCGCGATTAACCATGAGCACGTGCGCGGGTTTGTGCTCGGCGACGTCGATTGCTTCATTGAGTAAATTTTTATACGGAATAATTTTGCCACCACGCATTCCCGCATCCGCCGAGACGATGACTTTAGGCGTCGCATCGTTGATCCGCGATGCCAGGCTGTGCGAGGCGAATCCGCCAAACACCACTGAATGAATTGCGCCAATACGAGCGCAGGCTAACATCGTATAAACCGCTTCAACAATCATCGGCATGTATAACAACACACGATCGCCTTTGTTAACGCCCAAACTCATCAATCCGGCGGCGACCTCTTGTACGGCTTGATTTAATTGTGCATAAGAAATTTGTTGTTCAGTTTCAGTTTCAGTCGAGATATGGACAATCGCAATTCGATCGGGGTTGCTTTTGGCCCAGCGATCAACCGCGTTGTAGCAGAGATTGGTTTTCCCATCGGTAAACCATTTGGCGAACGGCGGTTTGCTGTTATCGAGAATTTGGGTGGGCGCCTGATGCCAATGAATTCGTTTGGCCTGCTCGCCCCAAAACGCTTCGTGATTGTCGATCGAAGCTTGATGGGCTAGGGGATAAGTTTGCGTTGACATGTTGGTACTCCAAAAGACGAATTAAGAATAGGTGGCGTGAGAAGATTTGATGGCGTGAGCTGATTTTTGGGTAATTCTGTGGCGACAAACTAACGTGGTGCTGACATGAACCGTATCTGGACCTTATGTGGAGCTTATGTGAATCAAATCAGCGTATCGCAAACAGGCTTTGATTGGGCACTTTTGCTACGCGCAAGTTCAAGAGCCAGGCGGCCAAGATTTTGGTCGTTTGCAGTAGCGATGAACGCTGCCAGTGCTTTGTATTGCGCTGCTGTATCGAATGTTTGGCACCACAAAACATTGGTGCCATTGTCGTGCGCTGTGAGTTCGAGAGTGAGAATAAAGTGATGTCCGTTGAGGTGTTCAATTTCAAAAGTCTGGTCCTGAACGATGCGTATGAAGCGGTGCTCAGTAGGGTAGTCCGTGCCATCTGGCCCGTGCATGGTCAATCGCCAACTGCCGCCTGGCACAAAGTCGTAGGTATGAATCGTATTTGTGAATCCATCGGGACCCCACCACTTGGCAATGCAGGTCGAATCCCGTATCGCGGCAAACACTTGAGTCGGAGTTGCGGCGAAGTATTTGGTTCTGATGTCCGATCGGACTTCGATGGGTTCCATATGGTCTCCAGATGATGTAATACCTTGGCGCCGTTGGCTCGGTCCAACGACACTAAGTTAATGGGCGGTGTCTGCGATAACAGGTACTGTCCCAATTGGTGCGGATGGGAAGTCAACGAGAACGTTGTCGAGATCAATGTAGAGAGTCTTGGGCATGGGGCGACAAGGATTCTGATGCCGCCCAACGTAAAAGTCACGGGCTACCGAAGCCAGTCCCGTGGACGACGGGTTAGGTTAAGCCTCTCCAGGATTACCGAATAATGACCATTTGTCGGCATACTTACCAATGTCAAACGCATTTATTGAATGAAACGTACTCCCCTTGCCAGTAACACTAGTTTTTGAGCTCATTTTTGACGAAACAATTTTGCTCGGGACTATCCAATAGAAAGGCTTATCGCCCCCGTTCTCCCTGTCCTTGCAAAAATTAACAAGAACGTAAATATGACTTGGAGACACCATGTCCTTGGCCTTCTCACCAACAAGCCAAAAAGTTGAACCCTTGGAGTTTGTTTTTACTTGTACTGAGAAAGCTCTTTTGCATTTTTGGTCTGTTACAAGTAAATCGGCTCCTATAGCACTTCTGGACGTTGGTGAAACAATAAAACCTAGCCGCGTGAGCTCTGCCGCAACCTGATAAACGCCGCGCATGCCAGTTAATTGCCCATTAACTTTGATTCTGCCCATAGAAAACCTAACGTAATGTATATGGCGAAATTGCCGTATACGCAAATTGTGAGCACCATATAATCTAAATCTTCCTGTCTTGAGTCAGACTTATTTAGGAGCTCATGATGTCCATTATAGTTGTAGATAATGCCTTTTTGATATCACCTAATCCGCCCAAATTATGAGATCAAGCACGCGAAGTGATTCGCTACAAACACTACAGTTTGCGCACCGAACGATCTTATTTAGCGTGGATGAAAAAATTTATTCTGTTCCATGGTAAACGCCACCCCAAAGAAATGGGGGCTGCTGAGGTGGAGCAGTTTTTAAGCCATCTCGCCAAGCCATCTCGCCAAGGCCCGTGACGTCGCTGTCAGCACTCATACAGTTTTCTTTCAAAATTTTATTTTTATGAATATTTCAGTGTTGCGTTTTGTGATGGTCACCCTGTTGGGTTTTACCAGCGGTCTGCCTTTGGCTTTGACCGGACAAGCCATGCAAGCATGGCTGACTGTGGATGGAATTGATTTGAGCACAATCGGTTTTTTTGCGCTGGTGGGTTTGCCTTACACGTTTAAGTTTTTGTGGGCGCCTTTAATTGATCGTTTTGACATCCCGGGGTTTTCGCGCCGTCGTGGTTGGTTGTTGATGATTCAATTAGCAATGGCGGGTATTTTGGTTTTGTTGTCCTTGACGACACCTAAAAACGAAATGATGATTTTTGCGTTATATGCGGTCATGTTGTCGTTTTTGTCGGCGTCTCAAGACGTGGTGATTGACGCGTATCGCACTGATTTGCTGGCGGCATCTGAGCGTGGTCTGGGCGCGTCTCTGAGTGTTTTGGGTTACCGCCTAGCGATGATTTTTTCGGGTGGTATTGCACTGATCTGGGCGGATCCAATTCAGGGGGGAAAGACCTGGAACCAAATTTATTTCATCATGGCGATGGTGATGTTGGTGATGGCGCTGGTAACGGTTTTTGCTTTGCCGACATTACAAACCCACGCCAAACAATTTGCAGGTTCTGCGCGACGTGACATTTTAGGTTTTTTAAGTGTTTTATTGATTGCAGTACTGGGTTATGTACTGACAAATCATGCGTTAAATCCCATTGCGTATCACATGACGAGCGCTTGGTTTGATTCCACTGGTTTGACATTGAGCGCGGCGCAAAAAATATCAACAGCGCATCA
>JAVKMA010000120.1:0-4043 GCA_031538685.1 Burkholderiaceae bacterium
AAATTCAGAGATCACGGTCGCGACCCTGCGTGGCTTGGGCTATGCTTTGCAAAAGGTGTCGGCATAATTGCGACACTGATTTTTTGGACGTTCTAATCATTGCGCGTGACACCAAACGCCTCATGGGAAAACGGTGGGGCGTTTTTATTTTATAGAACCGCCCTTTAATTTCTTTAATTCCTTTAATCCCTTTAATTCCTCTGACGCCTCGTATAATGCCCATAGCTGTCGCGCAGGCTTGATTGAGTGATTAAACGAGCGCGGCTTTAATCACCGGGCTTTGATTCTCTGGCCACGCCTATCGTGACCGACCTTATTAATGATAGAAAACATCCGTAATTTCTCGATCATTGCGCATATTGATCATGGTAAATCCACTCTGGCTGACCGCTTAATTCAATTTTGTGGTGGCTTGGATGCGCGTGAAATGTCTGCCCAAGTACTCGATTCGATGGACATCGAGCGCGAACGGGGCATTACGATTAAAGCGCAAACGGCGTCTTTAAGTTACCGCTCACGAGCTGGGAAGGTGTATCAATTCAACTTAATCGATACGCCTGGCCACGTTGATTTTTCATATGAAGTATCGCGTTCGTTAGCCGCGTGCGAAGGCGCGCTGTTGGTGGTTGACGCCAGTCAAGGTGTTGAAGCTCAAACGGTCGCCAACTGTTATACCGCGCTGGATTTGAATGTAGAGATTGTTCCGGTGATCAACAAAATTGATTTACCCGCGGCTGATCCACCGAGTGCGCGCGCTGAAATCGAAGACGTCATTGGTATCGATGCCGATGATGCCTTGCTGTGTTCGGCCAAAACCGGCGAGGGAATTCAAGATATTTTAGAAGCGCTAATCACTCGTGTTCCTGCCCCTAAAGGTAACGTTGACGCGCCCTTGCAAGCTCTGATTATTGATTCATGGTTTGATAATTATGTGGGTGTGGTGATGTTGGTGCGCGTGATGAATGGGGTGTTGAAGCCCAAAGATAAAATTCTGTGTATGAGTAACGGGACCGCCCACTTGGTTGATCATGTGGGGGTTTTCACGCCAAAATCTAAAAATTTGCTTGAATTAAGCGCTGGGCAAGTAGGATTTGTAATCGCGGGAATTAAAGAGTTGACCTCAGCGCGTGTGGGTGACACGATTACTCAAGCCAATGCGCCAGCGACTGAAGCCTTGGCGGGTTTTAAAGAGGCTAAATCGCAGGTGTTCGCGGGTTTGTTTCCAATCGAAGCCAATCAATATGATGGGCTGCGTGACTCTCTAGAGAAATTGCGTTTGAATGATTCGGCATTGCACTTTGAGCCGGAAGTCTCGCAAGCATTGGGCTTTGGTTTTCGTTGCGGATTTTTAGGTCTTTTGCATATGGAAATTGTGCAAGAGCGTCTAGAGCGTGAGTTCGACATGGATTTGATTACGACCGCGCCGACCGTGATTTACGAAGTGTCGCTGCGTAATGGCGAGATGATGCGGGTTGATAATCCTGACAAAATGCCCGAGGTATCAAAAATTGAGGAAGTCCTCGAACCGATGGTCAATTTGAATATCTACGTACCACAGGAATACGTCGGTGCGGTGATTACCTTGGCAATTCAAAAACGCGGCGCGCAAAAAAATATCAGTTATCACGGACGGCAGGTTTTGTTGCAATATGAAATTCCGATGGCGGAAATCGTATTGGACTTCTTTGATCGCTTGAAGTCGATTTCACGCGGTTACGCATCAATGGATTACGAGTTTTTAGAATATCGTGCCGCAGACGTGGTGAAAGTTGATATGCTCATTAACGGCGATAAAGTCGACGCACTCTCAATCATTGTCCATCGCGCCAACAGTCAATATCGTGCGCGTGAAGTGGCGGCCAAAATGCGCGAATTGATTCCACGTCAAATGTTTGACGTGGCAATTCAAGCGACGATTGGCGCTCATGTGATTGCGCGTGAAAATGTGAGGGCCTTGCGTAAAAATGTGTTGGCAAAATGTTATGGTGGTGATATTTCGCGAAAACGAAAATTACTGGAAAAGCAAAAAGCCGGTAAAAAACGAATGAAGCAAATTGGAGCGGTGGAAATTCCTCAAGAGGCCTTTCTGGCGATTCTTCGTGTCGAAGATAAATAAGGGATTTCGCAGGCCTGTTCAAGATAATTTATGGTGAGTTTATGGAAAATTTATTAACCTACTTCCCCCATTTGTTGGTGGCATTAACTTTCTTTAGTGGAGTGATGTGGGGTCTAGAAAAATATTATTTGGCGCCCAAACGCGTAGTGGTAGATCGTGAGCGCGCCGATCAAAAACCTGATCGCCCTTGGTGGATTGAGTACACCGCAGGTTTGTTTCCGATTTTGGTGACGGTTTTTTTTGTGCGCTCGTTCTTGGTCGAACCCTTCAAAATTCCGTCGTCATCGATGCGTCCTGGATTGGAGCCTGGTGATTTGATTCTTGTGCAAAAATTTGCGTATGGTGTCCGCGTCCCGATTTTGAATACGCGTTTATTTGGTCAAGATACACCGCAACGGGGCGACGTTTTGGTCTTTAAATATCCCAAAAATCCAAAGTTAGATTACATTAAGCGCGTGATCGGCACCGCCGGTGATACCGTGCAATATCGAAATAAGCTCTTGACGATAAATGGTGAAGAACTGGCCTATCAAAAAATGCCTGCGTATGAATACCTTGAGGAATCGGGTGATGCGACAGCAGCGGTGTCTTTGACACAGTTTTCAGAAACCTTGAACAAAAACACGCATCGAATCGCGGTGTATGACATGTTTCCCCCCTTGATCGCGGCACCGCAGAGTTTCCCCTTTCGTGAAAACTGTCAATATGACGAAGCCGGTTTTGTCTGCAAAGTTCCCAGAGGGCACTACTTTGTGATGGGTGATAACCGTGATAACAGTGAAGATGGACGTTATTGGGGTTTTGTGCCAGATGCTAACGTGGTCGGGCGCGCGTTTTTTGTGTGGATGAATTTCTCATCACCTTCAAGAGTAGGTCGAATCCAATAATGATCAGACGCGATGACTGAACAAGATTTACAAAAACGACTCTCGCATCAATTTGTCAATCCGCAATTATTGCGGCACGCGTTGACACATCGCAGCACGGGGGCAATGAATAACGAGCGCTTAGAGTTTTTGGGTGATGCGGTGTTGAATTGTGCAGTCGCGACTTTGATTTACAGTCGTTTTAGCAAAGTGGATGAAGGCGATTTATCACGGATTCGCGCCAATTTGGTCAAACAACAAACCTTGTTTGAGATCGCGCAAAATCTGCATTTGTCAAAATTTGTTCAATTGGGGGAGGGTGAATTGAAATCCGGCGGGTTTCGACGCCCTTCGATTTTGGCCGATTGTTTAGAGGCGATTCTGGGGGCGATTTACTTAGATGCTGGGTTTGATAAAGTTTACCAAACCGTTTTGTTTTTGTACGAGCCGATCATTATTAAATTAGACACCGCCGCGTTGGGTAAAGATGCCAAAACTTTGGTGCAAGAATTATTGCAAAAACATCAATTGTCACTGCCACAGTACAACGTGGTGGCGCGTCACGGTGCTGCACATTTGCAAGAGTTTGAAGTTGAATGTGTCATTAGCAGTTTAGAAATTTGTGTATCAGGCGTCGGCACCAATCGCCGTAATGCCGAGCAAACCGCAGCCAGACGGGCGTTGGAGCTGATTGAAAAAAATTTGATTGAACTGCCGAGCGCCAAAAAGAAACCCCGCGCGAAAAAAACACAATTGTCATTATTAGGGGTGGCGACGCGTCAAGACCCTGAGAATGAATAACTTTTCATTTTGATTCAGTGAACACTCCTCTTGCATCTGATGGCTTTCGTTGCGGTACTGTCGCGATCGTGGGTTGTCCTAATGTTGGTAAATCGACTTTGCTCAATACTTTGATTGGGCAAAAAATCAGCATCACTTCATCCAAACCGCAAACAACGCGCTTACCGATTTTGGGCATTGTGACTCAAGAGACTGCGCAGTATGTTTTTGTCGATACGCCGGGTTATCAAACCAAGCATAAAGGGACAATGAACACGCGG
>JAVKMA010000121.1:0-2394 GCA_031538685.1 Burkholderiaceae bacterium
AAATGAAAGACTGGCAAAATACTCAGACTGAAGTGCAAACTGTAGCTTTTGGCAGTAAAGGTTTGGGATTTCTTAATCGTTTAAAAAGTAAAGTTCTTGCCCATGCGATTCACTTAGGCGATACGCCTAATCTTGATAAATTATTAGGCGCTGCTGGCGTATTGATCGAGGCTTATGATAATGGCACGATTGACGAACTGCACATTTGCTTTACCCGCTTTGTTAACGCGATTAAACAAGAGCCTGTGATGGAACAGCTCTTGCCCCTGCGCACTGAACGTTTACATTCTGGCAAAAAAGAAATCGCACCTGATTACTTGTTTGAACCAGATGCAAAATCAGTGATTGACGCCCTTCTACGTCGCTATGTAGAAGCCTTGATTTATCAGTCTGTTGCCGAAAATATGGCGTCAGAACAATCCGCTCGTATGGTGGCAATGAAATCAGCAACCGATAACGCGGGCAATGTGATCAGTGAATTGAAATTGGAATATAACAAAACTCGACAAGCAGCGATTACAAAAGAATTGTCTGAAATTGTTGCTGGCGCAGCAGCGGTATAAGGTTTTCTTTTCTGCATACTATTTTTTGAATTTTTAGATATTGGAGTCATTAATGGCAAACGGCAAAATTGTTCAGTGTATCGGGGCGGTAGTTGACGTGGAGTTTCCACGCGATGCTATGCCAAAAATTTATGATGCCTTGGTGCTCGAAGGATCGGACCTAACACTAGAAGTGCAGCAACAGTTGGGCGATGGCTTGGTTCGTACGATTGCATTGGGGTCATCAGACGGATTAAAGCGTGGCTTGATCATCAAAAATACAGGCAAACCGATTACAGTTCCTGTTGGTACTGAAACACTTGGCCGAATCATGAACGTATTGGGTCAACCGATTGATGAAGCAGGCCCTATCAGTGCCAAAAAATCTGCATCGATCCATCGCAAAGCGCCTTTGTATGACGAGTTGTCGCCATCACAAGAATTATTAGAAACCGGTATTAAAGTGATCGATTTGGTTTGTCCATTTGCCAAGGGCGGTAAGGTCGGCCTGTTCGGTGGTGCTGGTGTGGGCAAAACAGTGAACATGATGGAGTTGATCAATAACATTGCCAAACAACATTCGGGTTTATCCGTTTTTGCCGGTGTGGGTGAACGGACCCGTGAAGGGAATGACTTTTACCACGAGATGAAAGATTCCAACGTATTGGATAAAGTCGCAATGGTTTATGGTCAAATGAACGAACCTCCAGGTAACCGTTTACGCGTGGCCTTAACCGGTTTGACTATGGCGGAAAGTTTCCGTGACGAAGGTCGTGACGTGCTGTTCTTCGTGGATAACATTTATCGTTATACCTTAGCGGGAACGGAAGTTTCTGCCTTGTTAGGTCGGATGCCTTCTGCCGTAGGTTATCAGCCCACATTGGCTGAAGAAATGGGACGTTTGCAAGAACGGATTACCTCAACTAAAACTGGCTCGATTACTTCGATTCAAGCGGTGTATGTGCCTGCAGATGATTTAACCGATCCTTCGCCAGCAACGACTTTTGCCCATTTGGATTCAACCGTGGTGTTGTCGCGTGATATCGCAGCTTTGGGGATTTATCCTGCGGTTGATCCCTTGGATTCAACTTCACGCCAACTTGATCCAAACGTGGTCGGCCAAGAGCACTACTCCGTCGCACGTATGGTGCAAGCAACGCTACAACGCTATAAAGAATTGCGTGACATCATCGCGATTTTGGGCATGGACGAATTATCTCCTGAAGATAAATTAGCGGTATCACGCGCTCGTAAGATTCAACGCTTTTTGTCGCAACCTTTCCACGTCGCTGAAGTGTTTACTGGTTCACCAGGGAAATACGTGTCACTCAAAGAAACCATTCGTGGCTTTAGCATGATTGCTTCGGGTGAGTTGGATCACTTACCAGAACAAGCGTTTTACATGGTGGGTACGATTGATGAGGCCATTGAAAAAGCCAAATCCATTAATTAAGGAAAATTTGTCACGATGAACTCGTTCAAAATTAGTGTAGTCAGTGCCGAAGCAGAAATTTTTTCAGGTCAGGCAACTTTTGTTGCCTTGCCTGGTGAAGAAGGTGAATTGGGCATACTGCCGCAACACGCCCCACTACTGACACGCATTCGACCGGGTTCTGTGCGTATTGAAACCCTTGACGGTGAACCACAGTTTATTTTTGTAGCGGGCGGTGTTCTAGAAGTTCGTCCGGACGAAGTCATTGTCTTATCTGACACCGCGATTCGTGGCAAAGACCTTGATGAAGCACGCGCTAACGAGGCGCGCAAACTGGCTCAAGAAACCATTCAAAACAGCACCGACAGCATCGAAATCGCCCAAGCTCAAGCAGACTTGGCGATTACGGTGGCGCAAATT
>JAVKMA010000122.1:0-4395 GCA_031538685.1 Burkholderiaceae bacterium
CGGCTTAGGTGCGCTCAATATGGTATTGCTGGCGTTCTGGCGCGCACAAGCGCTTGCCACGACTATCGAACACAAAAATAAATTGCGCGTGCCATTGGATCCCGAGGTGTTATGGCCGATTAGTTTGGCGATTTTGTCGGTGTGCGTCAGTTATTTTGTGATGACTTTGGTGATGGTTGCATCGTCCTTGGTGATGCGCGGACATTACAGTTTTGAGCATGGCGCGCATGCGATTCAAGCACACGTGATCGCGATGTTTGCACCCTCATTTTTTACTGGAAAATTGATCAGTCGATTTGGTACTAAATCGATTTTGAGTATCGGATTTGTGTTATTGGTTTTGTCCGCAGGCGCCAGCTATTGGAATGATACCTACCCCATGATCTTTATCGGATTGGTGTTGTTGGGTTTGGGTTGGAATTTCTCCTATATCGCAGGTGGTGCTTTGTTAGCGCAGTCGGCACCCGATGAACACAAAAATCATTGGCAAGGAATCAATGATTCTTTGATCGCAGGGTTCGCGACCTTGGCCGCATTTTTACCTGCGCCACTGTTTGCTTCAATTGGTTGGATTGGGATTAACTCGCTGAGTTTGGTGTTGTGCGTGGGTATATTTTTATTGTGTCACTACAAACTGCGTCATTGAAGGCTTTATGAAGAAGAACTTATTTAGGCGCAGTCAAAAACTGATTGCAGTTTCAAAATAAGTCGGCATCAAAAAAAAACGGCATTAAAAAAGGCGCTGTTGCCAGCGCCTTTTAGTTTTTAACAATAACAGCTTAGAAGCGATCTGCGTTCATGACTTTGGTCCAAGCGGCTACAAAGTCTATCGCAAATTTTTCTTTGTTGTCGTCTTGGGCGTAGACCTCGGCGTAAGCGCGCAGGATCGAGTTCGAACCAAAGACCAGGTCGGCGCGGGTGGCGGTCCACTTGGCTTTTCCAGTCTTGCGCTCCAAAATGTCGTACGAGTTTTTGCCGGTGGGCTTCCACTGGTAAGACATGTCGGTCAGGTTGACGAAAAAGTCGTTGGACAACGCACCCACGCGGTCGGTGAACACTCCGTGCTTGGAGCCGCCGTGGTTGCTTCCCAAGACACGCATACCACCGATCAGGCAGGTCATCTCGTGAGCAGTTAAGCCCAAGAGTTGTGCGCGATCCAGCAACATTTCTTCGGGGCTGACGACGTAGTCTTTCTTGGCCCAGTTGCGGAAACCGTCGTGCACAGGCTCGAGCACGGCGAACGACTCGACATCGGTCATGTCTTGGGTCGCGTCACCACGGCCTGGATTGAACGGCACAGGGACACTCAAACCGGCGGCCTTGATGGCTTGCTCCACGCCCACGTTACCGGCCAAGACGATCACGTCGGCCACGCTGGCGCCGCTGTCTTTGGCGATGCCTTCCAAGGCCTTCAAGACCTTGGCCAAACGAGCGGGTTCGTTGCCTTCCCAGTCCTTCTGTGGGGCCAAACGGATGCGTGCACCGTTGGCACCGCCGCGCAGGTCAGACTGACGGAAGGTGCGGGCGCTGTCCCAAGCAGTGGATACCATCTCGCTTACGCTCAAACCACTAGCAGCGATTTTGGCTTTGACTGCCGCCACGTCATACCCGGTTTTACCCGCAGGGATGGGGTCTTGCCAAATCAAATCTTCAGCGGGGGCTTCAGGGCCGATGTAGCGGACCTTAGGACCCATGTCGCGGTGAGTCAGTTTGAACCAAGCGCGGGCAAAAGTTTCTGAAAAATAGGCAGGGTCTTTATAAAAACGTTCCGAAATTTTGCGGTATGCGGGGTCCATTTTCATGGCCATGTCGGCGTCGGTCATCATGGGCATGACCTTGATTGATGGATCTTCCACGTCGGCGGGCATGTCTTCGGGCTTGATGTTGATTGGACGCCACTGGTTCGCACCGGCGGGGCTCTTGGTGAGTTCCCAATCGTAGTTCAACAGCAGGTAGAAGTAGCCGTTATCCCACTTGGTGGGGTTGGTGGTCCAAGCGCCTTCGATGCCGCTGGTCACGGTGTCGCGCCCCACGCTGCGAGTGGTGTGGTTCATCCAACCAAAGCCTTGCTCATGAATCTCCGCGCCCTCAGGTGCGGGACCGTTGTTTTGGGCTTTGCCGTTGCCGTGGGCTTTACCCACAGTGTGACCACCGGCGGTCAGCGCGCAGGTCTCTTCGTCGTTCATGGCCATGCGTGCAAAAGTCAGACGCACGTCTTGTGCGGTGCGCAGGGGATCCGACTTGCCCATGACCCCTTCGGGGTTGACGTAAATCAAACCCATTTGGACCGCAGCCAAGGGGTTTTCCAAAGATTCACGCTTTTCGCCCGAACCTTCGTAGCGGCTAGAAGAAGCCATCCATTCTTTTTCAGCACCCCAGTACACGTCCTCCTCGGGGTGCCAGATGTCTTCGCGACCAAAGGAAAAGCCGTAAGTCTTCAGCCCCATGGATTCGTAGGCGACGTTACCGGCCAAGATGATCAAGTCGGCCCAGCTGATTTTGTTGCCGTATTTTTTCTTGATGGGCCAGAGCAAACGACGGGCTTTATCCAAGTTGCCGTTGTCAGGCCATGAGTTCAGGGGTGCGAAACGGATGTTGCCCGCACCAGCACCACCACGGCCGTCGGCCACGCGGTAAGAACCGGCCGAGTGCCAAGCCAAGCGTATCATCAGACCACCGTAGTGGCCCCAGTCGGCTGGCCACCATTCTTGGCTGTCGGTCATGAGCGCGACCATGTCTTTTTTCAAGGCGGCCACGTCGAGCTTTTTGACTTCTTCGCGGTAGTTAACGCCCTTGAGCGGGTTGGTTTTGTTGTCCTGCTGGTGCAGGATGTTCAGGTTCAAGGCATTGGGCCACCATGCCAAGGGCGTGCTGCCTTTGGTCGTGCTAGAGCCGTGCATGACCGGACATTGGCCTGACGATCGGGTATTGGATTCGGTACTCATTGAGGACTCCTATAAGAAATAGATAAAAACAGATAAAAGGGTTTTGCGGGATCAAAAATGGTGACTTTGATGGTGCGAAACAAGATCGACACGCTTTTATACCCTGACGCTGAATGGATTAGTGCGGCACCCATACAGGCAAAATATGACGGATAAGAAAGCGAGAACGGATACTATTTTTATCCCAGTTATTAGTCAAAGCAATTGTTGCTATGTTTACGATAGCCTTTAACTATTTTTTTGATCTACTGGGGGCCCCTAGACTTAAATCACAGCTTGCGCAAAATTTGCCTGATCAGGTTGTCGGCGGAACAGGTTTTAAAAACTGTGCGCGAGAGTCGGGAAAGAGTGTTGTTTGACCGCCTGCACATAAGCCTCAAAGGCTGCGCCAATACTGGCTTGCCCGCTTAAAAAGTTGTGTACAAAACGCGCTTTTTTACCAGGGAAAACATCCAGCATGTCGTGCATGACCAAAATTTGCCCCGAACAATCAATCCCTGCGCCGATACCGATAGTTGGGATTACAAGGCTTTGCGTGACTTGTTTGGCCAGACTTGCCGGAACGGCTTCTAACAACATCATCGCTGCGCCGGCATCCGTCAAAATGCGTGCATCGGTCAGTGTTTGATCCGCTTGCAGTGTGGTTTTGCCTTGAACTTTATAGCCACCTAATTGATGAATGTGTTGTGGCATCAATCCCAAGTGCGCCCAAACCGGAATGCCACGCTGACTCAGGTATTCAATCGTTGGCGCTAACCACGCGCCCCCTTCAATTTTGACGATTTCTGCACCCGCTTGAATCAGGGCGGCAGCATTGCGGTAGGTATCGTCTAAATTACCGTAGCTGGCGAAAGGCAAATCCGCAGCGATCAGCGCACTGGTTTTGGCGCGCGCGACACAACTGACGTGATACGCGACATCGGCAACACTGACCGATAGGGTGGAGTTTTTGCCTTGACAGACCATGCCTAAAGAATCGCCAACCAATAACAACTCAACGCCTGCCGCTTGCATACACGCGGCAAAACTGGCGTCGTAACAGGTCAGAGAGGCAATTTTTTCTCCGTCCAGATGTTTTTGAGTAAGCTTGGGTAAGGTTTGTACCGGCGCGTTCGATGAAGTCGATGCAGGGGCGAGATAAGTCATGGCGTCACAGGCAAAAGTAAGGAGGGCGTGTTAAGAAGAGCGCAATTAAGAAGATGCGATTCTAGTACGCCTATCCCTACTGTTGCCGTTTTGACGAAGGTGATACTTTTTGAAACTTATTTATAGCGTTGAATGGCTTTATTAAGGTCTTCGTATTCTTCACACTTGGTGCCGCACAGTGTTTTTAAACGCGCCAAATTACTTTGCGCTTGTTCCAATTTGCGCATCATCAAAAAGGCTTCGCCTTGGTATTCGAGCGCGCCTAGATGGTTAGGGTTGGCTTTTAAGGCTTTGTCGTAGTACA
>JAVKMA010000123.1:0-1559 GCA_031538685.1 Burkholderiaceae bacterium
ACATTATCGAACAACGTATTGATAACAAAATTATTCGCCCTAACGCCAATTACATCGGCCCAGACAATAAAATTTTTGTCCCTCTGCGCGAACGTATTTAATTGACCGTATTTATTTTTAATCTTTTTTTATTTTTTAATCCTTTCTTTTAACTCCCTATGTCTGCACACATCTCTAACGTTAGACCACAACCCGATCAAGTCTTGATTGACATCGCTGATTACGTTTTAAATTATGAAATCAAAAATGCAGTCGCTTACGAAACCGCACGTCATTGCTTAATCGATACTTTGGGTTGCGGCTTGGAAGCCTTAACTTACCCAGCTTGCACCAAATTGATGGGGCCAATTGTTCCAGGGACCGTCGCACCAAACGGCGCAAAAGTTCCAGGAACACCTTATCAATTGGACCCGGTACAAGCGGCGTTCAACATCGGCGCAATGATTCGCTGGTTAGACTTTAACGACACTTGGTTAGCTGCTGAATGGGGTCATCCTTCGGATAACTTGGGTGGTATTTTGGCGGTAGCTGATTGGTTGTCACGCAATGCAGTCGCGGTCGGTAACAAACCACTGACGATGAAAACGGTGTTAACTGGAATGATTAAAGCGCACGAAATTCAAGGTTGTATCGCACTCGAAAACTCGTTCAATAAAGTCGGTTTAGATCACGTATTGTTGGTCAAAGTGGCCTCCACTGCGGTCGTCGCGCAAATGCTTGGCCTCTCACGCGATGAAGTCATTAACGCAGTGTCATTAGCATGGGTGGATGGTCAATCTTTGCGCACTTATCGCCACGCACCCAATACAGGTTCACGTAAAAGCTGGGCGGCAGGCGATGCGACCAGTCGCGCCGTACGTTTGGCATTGATTGCGAAAACTGGCGAGATGGGTTATCCATCGGTCTTGTCGGCTAAAACATGGGGGTTTTATGACGTGTCGTTTAAAGGTCAAGCCTTTAAATTCCAACGCCCTTACGGCAGTTATGTGATGGAAAACGTATTGTTCAAAATCTCATTCCCTGCCGAGTTCCACTCGCAAACAGCGGTTGAAGCGGCGATGACTTTGCATCAAACCTTGCAGCAAAAAGGGAAAACGGTTGCCGACATCAAAAAAATCACCATTCGCACCCACGAAGCCTGTATCCGCATCATCGATAAAAAAGGCCCCTTGGACAATCCTGCTGATCGCGATCATTGCATTCAATACATGGTAGCAGTGCCTTTAATTTTTGGTCGTTTAACCGCACAAGATTACGAGAATGAAATCGCCAACGACGCGCGTATTGATGTGCTGCGTGATGTGATTAATTGTGTTGAAGATCCTCAATTCACTCAGGACTATCACGACCCGGCCAAACGTTCAATCGCCAACGCCTTAACGCTTGAATTCAAAGACGGCAGCGCATTACCTGAAGTCGTGGTTGAATATCCCATTGGTCACGCCCGTCGTCGTAAAGACGGTATTCCGTTGTTGGAAGCCAAATTTAAAACTAACTTGGCGCGTGTTTTTCCAGCGAAACAACAAGCGGCGATTTGGGAGGCATCAAATAATCAAGCG
>JAVKMA010000124.1:0-2319 GCA_031538685.1 Burkholderiaceae bacterium
TGATGCGCGAAAACCAGTTAAGCACGCAGGACTTTATTTATCCCGTGTTTGTTGTCGAGGGCAGCAACATCATCGAGCCAATCGCCGCCATGCCAGAGGTCAATCGCTACTCGATTGATCAGCTGTTAATCGTCGCGCAAGACGTGGTTAATTTGGGTATCGGCGTGCTGGCGCTGTTTCCGGTTTTAGACGCAGCGAACAAAACACCTGATGGTCGCGCCGCACTAGACCCCGAGGGCTTGGTGATTCGCACGGTGCGTGCATTGAAAAAGAATTTTCCCAATTTGGGCGTGATGACTGACATCGCACTAGACCCCTATACCAGCCACGGGCAGGATGGTGTCTTAGATGCGACGGGCTATATTCTGAATGACGAAACGGTCAAAATTTTGGCTGCGCAAGCCTGCTTGCACGCGTCGGTGGGCGTGGATATTGTCGCGCCATCGGACATGATGGACGGTCGCGTGGGCGCGATGCGAGCCGCACTAGAGGGCGCTGGGCACATCCATACAAAAATTTTGGCGTACTCGGCCAAATATGCATCGGCGTTTTATGGGCCTTTCCGCGAGGCGATTGGTTCGGCCGGTGCACTGGGCAAAAGCGATAAAAAAACCTATCAAATGGATCCCGCCAACGCGAACGAAGCCTTGCGCGAAGTCGCCCTGGACATCAGCGAAGGCGCCGATATGGTCATGATCAAACCCGGTTTGCCGTATTTGGATATTGTGTGGCGCGTCAAACAAAAATTCGGCCTGCCAACTGTCGCCTACCAAGTCAGCGGCGAATATTCGATGATTAAGGCGGCCGCACAAAATGCTTGGATTAACCACGATGCGGTGATGATGGAATCTTTGCTCGCCTTTAAACGCGCGGGGGCGGACGCCATCGTCACCTATTTTGCGCGCGATGCCGCACGGATTTTGCAGACCTCAAAATAAATTACCCCTGAATTTTTAAACCCTGAGTTTTTAACCGCTAAGCTTTTTAACCCTGAATTTTTGATAAGGAGATACTGATGCTGTTAACTCTCATTGCGCTTGTTATCGTGGCGATCTTGATCTATCTGTTGCGCTTGCCACCAGCTTACCAAGTCACGCGTTCTATCGTCATCGACAAACCGATTGCCCAAGTGTTCGACTACGTGCGTGATTTTTCGTATTGGGCGCAATGGAGTCCGTGGAGCTTGCACGACCCTCATCAAAAAAATACCTTGGACAACCCAAACTCGGTAGGCGGCAGTTACACTTGGGATAGCACGATGATCGGCGCGGGATCGATGCAACATCGTCAGATTATTCCTAACGAGCGCTTGGATATTTTGCTGACTTTTATCCGTCCATTTAAAAGCAAAGCCGATATTCGTTTCACTTTTGCCACGATCGATGGTGCAACACAAGTCACCTGGACGATGGACGCCAAGCTTCCTTTTGTGATGCGCCCACTGTGCGCCTTTATGGCAAAAATGATTGGTCACGATTTCGCCCTGGGATTGGCTTTACTGCGCGGCGTGCTTGATCCTAACAGCGAACATCCGCAAATCGTATTCGATGGCATTGTTGAACGCACACCACAGCTTTATTTGACTGAATCTTTTGTTGGCAGCTTCGCCAATATGCGCGAGGCGATGCATCGTGCTTATCCAAAATTTGGCCAAACCTTGGCGCAAGACCCCGGCCGCGCAACGTCGCTGCCGATGATTGCCGCCTATCACAAAGTCAAAGCGATGAAGGAGTGGACCGTCATGGATATGGGCGTTCCGGTGACGCATGCAGTGAGCGGCGAAACGGCACAAACCTTAGGTGGCGGCAAGTATTTTCAAATGACTTTTCGCGGTAATTACGAACTGATCGGATCGGGTTGGAATACCCTCTACGGTCAAGTAAAAATGAAAAAACTTAAAATCGACAAACGCCGCCCCGCGTTAGAGGTGTATCACACCAACCCTATGCAGGCCGCTCACAGCAATGATTGGGTGACTTTGCTATGCGTTCCAATTCGGTAAAAATTAACGGCCACTTCTCTGATGATTGTGGGGTCTCGTTTTAAACAAACGTGGAATGAGACCCTACACAAAAACCGACACAAAAAACTTTATACCAAGACCTGCTCTATCCCGCCGGAACGGGCCTGTTGGACATAATCCTCCAGCCAGGTCGTTCCTAACAAATGCCGCGCCATTTCAACCACCACATAATCAGCGCTGCTGTCGATGTCGTCGTTGTAGCGCGAAATTCCTTGCAGACACGATGGGCACGAAGTCAATAGTTTGATCTCGCCACTAAAGCCATCAGCACGCAAACGCGCGGCGTCCTTTTGCAA
>JAVKMA010000125.1:0-4608 GCA_031538685.1 Burkholderiaceae bacterium
ACAAGAATTTATCCATACCCAAACTCAAGCACACACCCGCGTGGTGGTGTGTGCCGATTCAACCGGCCGGCGCGAGGTCTTGCAACAGCGACTTCAAGAGCACGCGATCGATACGGTAACGCTAGATTCTTTTGCCCAGATTCAAGCGCTTGAAGTAACGCAAACACCTTTGGTGGCGGCCCCATTTTTTACTCAATTCGCCCTAGCTCCTTTTCACTTTATCACCGAAACCGAGTTATTCGCCCAACACGGTCGGACCCGTCAAGTGCGTCAGCAGGCGCGCGGTAAAGATTTGGACTATCTATTACGCGACATTTCCGAGATCAGTGAAGGTGATCCGCTGGTGCACCAACAGCATGGCATTGGACGTTATCTTGGGTTGGTGAATTTGAATCTTGGCCAAGGCGAGATGGAGTTTTTGCATTTGCAATATGGTGGTGGAACCACGCTTTATGTGCCGGTCACTGAATTGCATCAAGTCTCGCGCTATGCAGGTATGGAGGCTGAACATGCGCCCTTGCACGTGCTGGGCAGTGGGCGTTGGGACAAGGCAAAACAAAAAGCGCGTGAAAAAATTCATGACACGGCAGCGCAATTACTTGGCCTTTACGCCGAGCGCGCTTTGCAAAAAGGCTACAGCTTTACTTTCTCGGAGGCCGATTACCATGCCTTTTGCGAAGGCTTCCCCTTCAACGAAACCGCCGATCAAATCAGCGCGATCAATGCGGTCATGCAAGACATGTTGAGCGATAAAGCGATGGATCGTTTGATCTGCGGTGATGTCGGCTTTGGAAAAACCGAAGTCGCGATGCGTGCTGCCTTTATCGCCGTCATGAGCGGCAAACAAGTCGCTATATTGGCCCCCACCACATTGTTGGCCGAACAACATTTCAATTCTTTTTCACAACGTTTTTTAGATTGGCCGGTTAAATGCGCCGAACTGTCGCGCTTTCGCACCAGTAAAGAAATCAAGAACGCTTTGGAAGGTCTAACCAGTGGCACGATTGATATTGTGATCGGCACCCATAAATTACTGTCAAGTGGAATGAATTTTGCACGCCTGGGTCTGGTCATCGTTGATGAGGAACACCGCTTTGGTACACGCCAAAAAGAAGCCCTCAAGGCACTGTGCAAAAACGTGGATGTGTTGACGATGACGGCGACACCGATTCCACGCACACTTTCAATGGCACTGGATGGCTTACGTGATTTTTCAGTGATTGCCACCGCGCCTGAAAAACGACTATCAATTAAAACTTTTATTCGTGAAGAGAGTGAGAGCACGATTCGTGAAGCCTGTTTACGCGAGTTAAAACGCGGTGGGCAAGTATTCTTTTTACACAACGAAGTCAGTACGATTGAAAATCGACGCAGCGAGTTGGAAAAATTGTTACCCGAGGCGCGGATCGCGGTCGCCCATGGCCAAATGGCAGAGAACAATCTGGAGCGGGTGATGCGCGATTTTGTATTACAGCGCAGCAATGTGTTGCTGTGTACCACCATCATCGAAACGGGTATCGATGTCCCCAATGCCAACACGATTGTGATTCATCGCGCCGACAAATTTGGTTTGGCGCAATTGCATCAACTGCGCGGACGCGTCGGACGTTCGCATCACCAAGCCTACGCCTATTTGCTCACACCCTCGTTACAAGGATTTACTACGCAAGCCGAGAAACGACTATCTGCGATTGTGCAAATGGAAGAGCTGGGATCAGGGTTTTATCTGGCGATGCACGATCTGGAAATTCGCGGCGCCGGAGAAATTTTGGGCGACAAACAATCCGGTGAAATGCAGGAAATCGGTTTTGAGATGTATACCGATTTACTCAAACGCGCGATTAGTGACTTAAAGCGTGGCGTGACGCCCTCTTTCGATCAAGAGCCTACCAAGATTGAAATCAATTTACACACGCCCAGCCTGCTGCCCGAAGCCTACTGTCCGGACGTTAGCCATCGCCTGAGTTTTTATAAACGTTTGGGGGTCGCCGCAGACAAAGAACAACTCGATTCCCTGCACGAAGAATTGATCGATCGCTATGGTCTCTTACCAGAACCGGCAAAAAATTTACTTGCCACCCACTCCTTGCGCTTGCTGGCGCAGTTTTATGGGCTGTCTAAAATTGATGCGAGTGAGCGCGTAATCATGTTGGAGTTTGGTGCTGTTAATCGCGTCGAGGCGCAACGCCTGATCGCCTTAATTCAAAAAGATCGACACATTAAATTGCAAGGCAATCAAAAATTACGGATTGAAAAAAACACCTCTTCAATCGAAGCGCGCCGCCTGTTAATCGAGTCTTTGCTCAAGGAGATCACAGTGCCGCTCAGTGTCACTCAGTTTAACTAAGGACTTAAATTGATATCTTGTTCGTGGTCACGACGTTTTTTTCAACCGGCGTCATCAACATATATCCTTCACTGCGAATCGTTTTAATCAATTCTGGTTTACGCGCATCGTCACCAATTTTTTGCCTTACCTTCGACACTTGTAAATCAATGGTTCGATCCAGCGCGTCAATTTCTCGACTCAATAATGTTTGCGCCAGCCAATCGCGCGATAAAACGCGTTGCGGCCGCTCTAAAAATAATTTTAACATCCGAAATTCGCTATTGGCTAAAACGACAAGCGTACCGTCTTCGAGCAGTAAATGCCGCACCAACATGTCCAAAACGCGCCCACTAAATTGATAATTACGCACGCTGACGACATCTTTTCCATCTGGCGGCGCTTGTATCCGTCGCAAAATATTACGAATTCGCGCCAACAATTCGCGTGGCTCAAAAGGCTTGGTTAAATAATCGTCGGCACCCATTTCCAAACCGAGCACGCGATCAATCATATCGCTACGTGCGCTCAACATCAGCACCGGAATATTCGAATTGGCGCGCAAATTACGACACAGAGTCAAACCATCTTGTCCGGGCAAGTTCAAATCTAGTACGATTAAGTCGATAGCATGTTGCGCCAATACTCGCTCCATCACAATGCCATTCTCAGCTTCATAAAGATTAAAGCCTTGCATTTTTAAATAATCCGCGACCAAAGTCCGAATCTCTAAATCATCATCAACAATTAATATATTCTCACCCACTTTAGCCCCTATTCGCAATGTAACCCTTATTCGCACCGTAAAACCAGATTATCACTCTATCAGCGCTTCCCCTTAGAATTAGCCCCCTTTGTAGAATATGCTTGGTTCACAGACATCCAGGAAAATTCGATTATTACCCTCCCTGCATACAGCGTTCATGAAGTTTTTGTCACCTAAATTTCGCACAAGGCAATGGTTTTTATTGCTCTTAGGGCTCTTGCTGGTATGCAGCTCATCGAGTTATGCAAAAGACATTAAAGTTGATCTAAGTGATGGCGATGTGCGCGTTTCTTTAAGTTATGAATTGGTCTTGCCCGAAGCGCTCCAAGCATTGCTTGATTCTGGATTGCCGATTTATTTTGAATCCAAAATTAAATTGAAACGTATTGGTTGGATTTGGGATCAGCATCAGAATTCATGGTGGCAAGCTACTAAAAATTTGACAAAATCTAGTGTGGGCTGGTTTGGCGCCAGTCAATTTGAAAGCATCCAAACACAACGCCTCAATAGAAGCGTATTACAAGGGGACTATCGCCTTACTGCGGGTAATTTTTGGCGTTCAGTGAAAGTTTTTGATCAAGCTTTGGAGTTGATTCGTGAACCTCGTGTGCAAACAGTGGTTTCGGTATCTAAACTTCAACCCGGCGCTATTTATGAAGGCATTGCTCAATTGGTTATTGACCAAAATAAATTGCCTAAACCCTTCCAGCTAGAACAACTCAAAAACGATTCGTTTACTTTAGCCTCACCAGAGCTCTATTTTGAATTCTCGGTGCCTGAAAAATGAAACCCGTTATTCGCATACTTCTGCTGTTGACCTTTTTGGCACTGATCTTTATCGGCATCGTATTGATCGGCTCCTCAGTTAATGCACAACTTTTAGAGCGCTATTACCTAACGATTGTGATCGCCAGCCTTGTGTTATCGGCGATTTTTCTAGTCGTTTTATTTACCTTCATTGTCTGGATTGTCCGACGGAGAATCAAGCGCGTTTATGGCAGTATTCTAACCATTCGTTTGATGGTAATTTTCGCCATCATCGGCGTCGTTCCCGGTTTAATTATTTATGCGGTGTCTTTGCAACTTATTTCAAAATCGATTGAAACATGGTTTGACTTGCCCATCGAACGCGCGCTCAAATCAGGTTTAGGAATGAGTCAGCAACTGATTGAGCAGAACTTGCGGCATCTTTTAGGGCAAGCGCAAAAAATTACCCAGAACGCCCCTTCAGATTTATTGATTAAAGAAAATCTCATTGATCTCAAAATCAAAACACATTTGCGCAACATTAGCCTGTTTGATGAGACTGGAAAATTATTAGAAACAACAGACATTACAAAAACTGCCCCACCTGGCGAATTTGAACTTAAACAAGCAAACGTCGGATTTGCGGGCGTGTTGGTTGTCGTCGTCAATAAAGAATTGAAATACCGGATCAAAGCAGTTCGTGCCTTTCCTAGCAATCCCCACTTTATATTTCCGATTGATCAAGCACTTTCCGACGAACTGGGTTATA
>JAVKMA010000126.1:0-8593 GCA_031538685.1 Burkholderiaceae bacterium
TGTGCCCGGTGATAAGCGCGAATCGTCAACAGACCGGCATACTCGCCTTGACTGCCCGCATTGGGTTGCAAGCTGATGCCCGCGTAACCTGTAATCTGACACAAATAGTCGCGCAATTGCGCATCTAACAACACGTATCCAGCGCGTTGATCCTCGGGGGCAAAAGGATGAATGTGCGCAAACTGCGGCCAGGTGATCGGAATCATTTCACTGGTCGCGTTGAGCTTCATCGTGCAACTGCCCAAGGGAATCATGCTGCGATCAAGCGCCAAATCTTTATCACTGAGTGCGCGCAAATAGCGCAACATCGCGGTTTCGCTGTGATAGCGATTAAAAACGGTATGCGTTAAATATGAACTTTTACGACGTAATGTGGGTGGAATCAAATTGTCGCTGACCAGTTTTTCAACGCGAGAAAAATCGAGCGCCGTGTCGCCAAAGCAACGCCATAAAGCGACGACATCATCGTTGGTGGTGGTTTCGTCTAATGAAATACCAATATGATTTGAATCAATCACGCGCACATTCATGCCTTGTTTTAAGCTACTTTGAATCAGTTTTTGCGTATCTTTAGGGGCAATGTGCAAGGTGTCAAACGCGCTGGTATTTAAAACGTTCACGCCCAGCTGAACCAGACCTTGCTTCAATACTGCCGTGCGATGCGCAATGCTTGCGGCAATGTTTTTAAGACCTGATGGACCGTGATAAACCACGTACATGCTGGCCACAATCGCGGGTAAAACTTGCGCGGTACAAATGTTGGACGTCGCTTTCTCGCGACGAATATGTTGTTCGCGCGTTTGTAAGGCCAAACGATAGGCAGAATTGCCGTGCGCATCAATACTGATACCGATCAAACGGCCAGGCATATTGCGTTTGAGTGAATCGCGACACGCTAAATATGCGGCATGAGGGCCGCCATTGGCCATAGGCATTCCAAAACGCTGTGTGCTACCCAAGGCAATATCCGCGCCCAATTCACCAGGTGAAGTCAAAAGCGTCAAGGCCAAAATATCTGCCGCCATGATGACCTGTCCGCCGGTTACTTTATAGGCGCTGATAAACGTAAGGTCATCGCGAATTTGACCATTCACGCCAGGGTATTGAATCAAGACTGCAAAGCTTTTTTCCATTACAGCCAAATCACCCGTACAGCTGCGAACTTCGATTCCTAAAGGCTCGGCGCGGGTGCGGATGACCGCTAAAGTTTGTGGCAAAACTTGATCGTCAACATAAAAAATATTGGAATCATTGCTGCCGCTGCGAAAGGCTAAAGTCATTGCCTCGGCTGCGGCTGTCGCTTCGTCCAACATCGAGGCATTGGCAATTGCTAAGCCAGTCAAATCACAAATCATGGTTTGAAAATTGATCAGGGCTTCCAAACGGCCTTGACTGATCTCTGCTTGATACGGCGTGTAGGCGGTGTACCACGACGGATTTTCTAAGACATTACGCAAAATCACCGCCGGCGTGTGCGTGCCGTAATAACCTTGACCGATAAAGCTTTTCAACACTTTATTTTGATTGGCAATGGCTTTGAGTTCGTTCAAAGCCGCAGGTTCATCTAACACTGGCGGCAGTTTCAATGGGCTTTTGCGCGCGATGCTGGCCGGCACAATCGCCTCAATGAAGGCTTGTCTAGAGGGCATCCCCAATGTTTTTAACATGAGGGCTTGATCTGCGGTATCAGGGCCGATATGGCGTTGCGCAAAATCAATTGCGCCGTTGGTACTGTGGGAGGTCATGGTGATTGGTGGCGTTATGGCTGGCGTTATTGACTGAAAGTGCGATAGGCGGCTTCGTCCATTAGATCGGACAGTTCGGCCGGATTCGATAAACGAACTTTAAAAATCCAACCCTCGTTCATCGGTGTGCGATTGAGCAATGCGGGGTCGACATTCAGCTCGGTGTTGACTTCAGTAATTTCACCACTGATGGGCATGTACACGTCAGCCGCGGCTTTGACTGATTCGACCACACACACGGTGCTTTTAATCTTAAAGGTTTTACCGACAGCGGGAAGTTCAACATACACAATGTCGCCCAGCGCGTTTTGCGCGTGATCGGTGATTCCAACCGTAACGATATTGCCATCAATTTTTAACCATTCGTGGTCAGCGGTGTATTTAGTGTTCATGATATTTTGAGTAAGGAATAAATCGTGAAAAGTAATAAAAAACCAGCTATTAAAAAACTTAACCGCGGAAGTAGCGATTGGGTACAAATGGCAGCGCGGTCACGGTCATTGCAACTAATTTGTCACGCACTTGCGCGTTAATAGTGCTGCCAATTTTTGCAAAGGCCGGTGTGACATACCCCAGCGCGATCGGTGCGTTAACCGTTGGTGCGAGTAAGCCACTGGTGATTTCGCCGATATGGTTACCGTTAAGATCGGCTAAGACGGTGTGATCACGCACCGGAATGCGCTCGGTGCTGATCAGGCCGACCAATTTGCGTGATAGTTTTTGCGGATTCGTAAGTTGAGCTAACACGACATCGCTGCCGATAAAACCGCCTTCGCGAGCGCCGCCCGAACGGCGCACTTTTGAAATCGCCCATTGCAAACTGGCTTCCACGGGTGTTGTGGTGGTGTTGAGGTCGCTACCATATAAGGACAAACCGGCTTCTAAACGTAAAGAATTGCGCGCGCCCAGTCCGATTAACGCGACTGCCGGATTGTTTAGTAACACTTGCGTAAATGTTTCAGCATCGCTGGCGGGCAGTGAGATTTCAAAACCATCTTCACCGGTGTAACCGCTACGGGTAATGAATAAGGGAATGTTTTGATAAGTGAATTGCGCGCCCGTCATAAACACCAAAGTACTCACCTCGGGAATCAATTCTTGCAAAACCTTAAGTGCGTGCGGCCCTTGCAACGACAGTAACGCGAGATCGTGCAAAGGTTCGACCGTGCAACGCTGACCAATCTGTTGTTGAATATGCGCGATATCGGCGTCTTTGCAGGCACCATTGACGATGACAAAAATATCATCACCGCGATTGACGAACATCAAATCATCCAAAATCCCGCCAGAGGCGTTGAGCAACAGGCCGTAGCGTTGTTTGCCAATGGGCAAATCGATGACATCGACTGGCATCAAAGATTCAAACGCCGCAGCGGCATCTGCACCGATTAAGCGCAATTGCCCCATGTGCGACACATCGAATAATCCGGCGTGGGTGCGAGTGTGATGATGTTCAGTGACCAAGCCTTTGGCGTATTGAACCGGCATCGAATAGCCCGCAAAGGCCACCATGCGCGCGCCTAGGCGGCGATGCAGAGCATCTAATGGCGTCGTTTTTAAAGTAGCATTATCAGTAGACATAGCAAATAGAGGTAAGCAACGGGAACGTGTTCCGTGAACCACGGCGTACCGTGGCGTTGCCCCGCTGTCCGCTTTACCTGAGAGATTCGCCGCGTCACGGTGATGCTGACAGCGGTTTGCTCCTTCGGTGGATTAAATAAACGGCACAGTTTGCGCCGTTTTTCAATCTCTCTCCAGTGAGGATCATGATAGATGTTGAATCATGTTTGTCAGTCCTTGTTACCTGAGCGTTCAGAGAGTGTTCTCTTGCGCCTTCGGTGGCGGAATATCCCGCGCTCTCCTGACGGGGCGGAATATAGCACGGAATGGCACAATTATTTGAAATTGCGGGTATTTGAAACTGCGGATGCTGATTTCCGCGTAGTGATTTCCTTACGAGAGAGCATCCATTGCCAGATCACCCGTCGCGAATTGTGCTGAAAACTGGTGTGGCGTTGATTTATATTTTTTGCACTTTGACTTTGCCGTCAAAGAACATGATTTCATATGGTTGTCTTGTTGTCATGTCTGCTGGTGAGCTGATCACCTCTTGCTTCTCGTTGCGCACCACGGCATAGCCCGCTTTCAATACACGCATCATGTCGATGTGCGCCAACGCGTTGTGTAAATAGCCAAGACGCCCTTGCGTGCGTTTAACATGTGAATGAATTTTTTGACTCAGTTGATTTGACAATTGCGTCATATCGTGTTCCTGCGTTTTATGGGTATCGATCATTGCGCGGCGCAATGTCATCGTGTCTTCATGCGCTTGATGCGTAAAGTCAATTCGTTGATTTTTGATGACTTGCGATAAATTTTTTAAACGCTCCCCCGCATTCCGTACGAATTGTTCAAAACTCCCTCGCATGTGGCGATGATTTTTTTGTGCGTAGTCCAAACGTTGTGACTGGTTTTGCAAAACCGTGCGCGCGTGTTGTGACAGCGTCTTGAGATGTGCTTCTAAGTCCGTATTAATTTCAGACAGGCTTTTTTGTAGTAGTTCGGCCGCCGCTGTCGGTGTGGCGGCACGGATGTCAGCAACAAAGTCTGCAATCGAAAAATCGGTTTCATGCCCGACCGCGCTGATGATGGGCAGCGCGCTGTTAAAAATGGCTTGCGCGACTTCTCGGGAATTAAAAGCGGCAAGATCTTCAAGCGAGCCGCCACCACGGCAAACGATCAGTGCGGCGCATTCTTGACGAGTATTGGCGCGTTGAATTTGTGCCGCAATTTGTGCCGCAGCACCGATACCTTGCACGACACAAGGATAAATAATAATGTTCACAAAAGGCGTGCGACGCGTAATTGTTGACACAATGTCATGCATCACCGCGCCATCAGGACTGGTGATCACGCCGACATGCGTAATAAAAGAGGGAAGTAGGCGTTTGCGTTCAGGGCGAAACCAACCGATGGTTTCCAGTTCTTTTTTGGTTTGCAAAAATTGTTCGTACAAATTGCCTTGCCCGATCTTTTGAATCGACTCCACGATCAATTGCAAATCGCCGCGCGTGGCATACCATTCAACCGTGGCATACAAAGAAATTTTGTCGCCTTCAACTGGAAAAAAAGAGGCGAACTGATTTTTATTTTTGAAAAAAACGCAGCGAATTTGGCTGACCTTATCTTTTAAATTGAAATACCAATGCTTTTGTCCTGACGCCGTGATCGAACCGACTTCTCCTTCCACTTGTACCAGCGGAAAGCTGCGTGCCAAGGCTTGACTGAATTCGCGCCCTAATTGAGAAACGGTATAAGCGGCCATGGATTGATTGACGCGTGTTGAACTTGAAAACGGCTTAATTAAAGACGAAAAAAACGACTAAAGCCAACAACCAATAAATGGCAAAAGTGCGCAAGATTAAGCCACTTAAAGAGCGCAATGCCGCAGGACTCCAGGTATCGCTGGCATCAAAGTCAGCGTCGAGTTCGCCAACTTCGTCATCTGAAACGGTGGTCTTGGCTACAGAAATTCCTAAAGCACCGATTCCAAAACTGATGAGATGGCCCGAATGATAGTGTCCTAATGTGTGTTTAGATTGACGCCAGTTGGTAAAGGCGATCTCAAAATTCCCCACCAATGCAAACAAAATTGCCGTGCAGCGCGAAGGCAGATAGTCCAAGGCTCGGTAAGCTTTGACAGCGTAGTGATGAAATTTACTTTGAGAGAGATGTGTCGCCGTATTATTTTGTTGTGACCATTGCGTGGTAAAAATATAGGCCAAGAAATACCACACTCCCAATAGTGGGCCCAGCAAAGGAAACATCAACCAAAAAAATACGCCAAAAATACGTGCGTGCGTGGTTTGAATAATTTCTCGAATCGCCGCTTCAATTAATAAATGCGGCGGATGCGAGCCTAAAGTGATGCCCCACAACTGAAGTTGAATTCGAATCAATTCGACATCACCCGATTGGTAGGCCGAATTTAATAAATTGATTTTGTGCCACCAGTAACGCGTGCTAATCAAGCTATAAAAAATCAAAAACGCGATCACCCAAAATAACCAGGGCAGTAATTGGCTGGTGAACACCAACACCACTGCTAAACTGATTAACACCGCGCTAACACTAGTCCACCAAATAAATTTGCCAGTTTTGTATCGCCCATCATCGTAGTGTGTTTGAATGGCGTGTGCAAGGTCAGACAGACTTTTGATCAGCCACCCGGGATGGTTAAGGTGACCTTTGAACTGTTCGAGAATAAATGCACAAATAAAAATAATGAAAAACATGGCGGATAAAAAGAGTGCGTTTAAAAACCTTGTGTTGAGAAATCGTGCGTTGAGAAGTCCTGTGTTCAGAAATTGCTTCAGCCATTAAAAAATGAATATGATGAAATCATGTTATCTGAAAACTTTAACTGACGGCAGTTTGATGAAAATCTCGTGCCGCTTGTAAGTCTAGTTGCATTTGCGTCACCAATTCTGCAACTGAATCAAAGCGTAACTCTTCGCGTAATTTTTGTAAAAACTCAACTTGAATGCGGCGACCATAACAGTTTTGTTGAAAATCAAAAATATGTACTTCCAACAAGACTCGACCTGCATTTTCAACGGTCGGACGTCGGCCAACACTGGCGATGGCATTGAGCGCGCGTGCACCCAGTCCATGAACGCGCACCACAAAAACGCCAGTGAGTACCGTTTGACCTTGATTGTTCATTGGCATTTTCAGATTAAGCGTCGGGATGTTTAAGGTGCGCCCCAATTTCATGCCATGAATGACTCGTCCCGTGACGCAATAAGCTTCACCCAGTAATCGGTTCGCGCCTGGTAAATCACCTTGCGCCAACATCTGACGAATCCGTCCCGAGGAAATTGGTAGTTGATCGTCTATTTTTAACGGGGCGGTAGTGACGCTAAAACCCAAATGCTGTCCCATTTCGCGCAAGAGCGCGACGTCGCCTTTTCGGCCGTGTCCAAAGCGAAAATTTTCACCGAGACTAACGTGGCCGACGTGTAATTTTTTAACTAATAAGGCTTCCACAAAATGTTCCGCCGACCAGTTAGAAAACTCTGGCGTAAAACGGTGGGCAATAACTTGGGCAACTCCTGCATCGGCAAGCCGACGCAATTTTTCGGTCATTCCTAAAATCGGTGCCGGTGCAATTTTGGACGTGCTCGAGTATCCGTTGGCGGTGGCGAGTTGTACCAAAACTTCGAGAGGGTGGGGGTAAAACGACAGTACCGTGGGCGTGAGCTTAGGTGCGTAATCTTGCAAACTGCGCAAAAGTACGCGGTGCCCTTGATGAACACCATCAAAATTACCAATGGCAATCGCACGACGTTTGGGACTGGTTTGACTTGTAGCGGTGGCGGTTGAAGGCGTGTCCTGAGATTTTCGCTCAGATAATTTCAGCAGATGAAAAAAAGTCACTTGAATCGAACGCCAATAAAAATGGTGGATGAAACGGTAGCCTTACCCTTGTACATCAACATCAAAAATCACGACGTCATAAGAGGTCTGAATAAGGAAACCGAATAAGTTCGTCGTGATGTTCAAAACGGGGTTACTGCGCTGCATGATTAACTCATGCGTCAACACCTTAACGGTACTGCGATAAGGCTTCAATCCGCGATTCTAAAGACGGATGAGTCATAAACCAGGTTGACCAACTGGAACCGCCCGCAATTCCTGAACTGGCTAAATTTTGAGGCAAAGGTTCAACGCTTAAATTACCCAGTCGGCGCAAGGCCGCAATCATGGTGTGTGGCTGTCCCAATAATTCTGCCGCGCCGGCATCTGCACGGTATTCACGTTTGCGAGAGTAATATAAAACAATCACACTGGCCGCCAAACCAAATAATAACTCGCATACGAAAGAGGTGATGTAATAGGCCATGCCCGGGCCGCTGTTATCGTTGTCTTTGCGTAAGAAATTATCAACGGCAAATGCGACGATGCGCGCGAGAAAAATCACAAAAGTATTGACCACTCCTTGGATTAGCGTCAAGGTCACCATATCGCCATTTTTGATATGCGCGATTTCATGTGCGAGAACAGCTTCGACTTCTTCTTTCGTCATCCCGCTGAGCAAGCCGTGTGACACCGCGACCAGCGCGCTATTGCGACTGGCCCCCGTGGCAAACGCATTCGGTGCGCCTTCATAAACCCCGACTTCTGGCATGCTGATGCCGGCTTTTTTCGATAGGCGTTCAATGGTGCTTAGTAACCACGCTTCAGTTTGATTTTGTGCTTGGGTAATCACCTGCACGCCTGCGCTCCATTTGGCAATCGGTTTTGAAATCCATAATGAAATAAATGCACCACCAAAACCAAATACGGCGGAAAATAATAATAAGGTCGATAAATTCAAGCCGTTTTGAGTGATGAAACGATTCAGACCCAATACGGATACCGAAATCGAGAGTATCAACATGATCGCTAAATTGGTGACGATGAGTAAAAAAACACGTTTCATGGTTTTTCCTTTCAGTTAAAAGACGAAATAAGCACGCTATCTTATGCGTGTTTGATTAAATAGAGATGAATGTGAAAAATTCAAGAACCGTGTTCAATAAATTTAACGGCTATAATGCGGCCTCTTTCTGACGCGGGGTAGAGCAGTCTGGTAGCTCGTCGGGCTCATAACCCGGAGGTCGTAGGTTCAAATCCTGCCCCCGCAACCATCGCATCAATTGTCAATTGTTTGTCGATTTTTCGCCAATTCTTCATTAAGTCCTAATTCGCCAGCGCGTTCTGATGTCTTCAACACAATTTGATGTCATCATTATCGGTAGCGGTTTAGCCGGTCTGACTCTGGCACTGCACTTGGGTCAACATAA
>JAVKMA010000127.1:0-4289 GCA_031538685.1 Burkholderiaceae bacterium
CGCTCTCATCGTCGACACGTACAAACTCAACTTCACGGCCTGCAATTTTGCCGCCTTGTTCTGCCACATACAACCGGAAGCCGTTGTCGATAGCCGTGCCCAAAGAGGCAAAGGTACCCGTGGCGGGCAGCATGAAGCCCACCTTAAGTTTAGGTTGTGCTTGTGCCCATGTGTTGGTGCTTGCTGCAATCACAGAAAAGGCAGCAAGGGAAAGTAGAACGGTTCTTTTTTTCATGGTTTTCTCCTGGTTTTAGTTAAGGTTGCGTGGTGGTTGAAACTTGGGTTTGAAAAAATTGCACACAGGCTTGTGTGAGCGCTTGTGGTTGGTCGCGATGAGGCGAGTGAGCGCATTGCTTGAGTTCCAGTAGCTCGGTGCGTGGCACATGTTTTTGGATGTCTCGAATTTGTGCCAGCGTGCCGTATTCGTCATTGACGCCCTGAACCGCGAGTACAGGACAAGCGATGGTGTAGAGCTCTTCATCAATAGACCAGTCACGAAATTCAGACGTGAGCCAAATGCGGTTCCAACCCCAAAACGCAGAGTCTACATCGGCATGGTGTCGAGCGAGGCGTTGACGCAAATCTGAATTTTCATAAGCATCCTTTGCTTGCGCAATGCTGGCTATCGACACCTCTTCAACTCGGATATGTGGGGCGAGCACCACCACACCCGCAGTGGCATGATGTGCAGCGTAGATCAGTGCAATCGAGCCGCCATCGCTGTGTCCAAACAGCCAAGGCGTGTCACGCACGTCCAATGCGTTGAGTAGGGAAGGTAGCACCTCGTGCGCTTGGCGGTGCATGAAATCAGGTGCCCAGTGTTCATTCATGTCGCGTGCTGTGGACTGTCCGTAGCCTGGGCGTGAATACACTAATCCGCGCACGTCCATTGCATCGCACAGTTGCTGCGGGTAGTCGCGCCACATGCTGACTGAACCTAAGCCTTCATGTAAAAACACAAAGAGTGGTGCATCGCGCAAGTGTGCGTTGAGCCATTGATGTTCAATGCGCACCGGACGACCTTGCCAGTCGATGTTAACGAAGGAGCTGTTCATAATCTTCAGGCTTCTTGTGCGCGTAACTTGAAGCGCTGAATCTTGCCAGTCGCCGTTTTAGGCAACTCTGTGACAAATTCAATCACGCGGGGATACTTGTATGGCGCGAGCTTATCTTTCACAAAAGCTTTGAGCTCTTCGTCAGTCACATGAGCGCCATCTTTGCGAACGACAAAGGCTTTGGTTTTGGTTAAACCGTCATGGTCGTTGATACCAATCACAGCAGCCTCTAGCACAGCAGGGTGTTTAATGAGTGTGCCTTCTACTTCGAAGGGGCTGACGTAAATGCCACTGACTTTGAGCATGTCATCGGTGCGCCCGCCGTAAGTGTAGGTGCCATCGGCATTGCGCACGTATTTGTCGCCGCTTTTGGTCCAACCGCCTTGAAAGGTCTCACGGCTTTTCTCGCGGTTTCCCCAATACATGAGTGCTGCGGAGGGGCCTTTGATGTAGAGGTCGCCTGGCTCTCCATCGGGCACTGGTTTGCCATCGTCACCACGCAGCTCAACTTCATAGCCTTGTACGGGCCAGCCTGTAGTGCCGTAGCGCACGTCGTCGGGTTTATTGGATAAGAAGATGTGAAGCATTTCGGTGGAGCCAATGCCATCAACGATGTCCACGCCGAAATGTTGTTTGAAGCGTTTGCCCAATTCTGCAGGCAAGGCCTCGCCTGCAGATGATACTAAGCGCACGGCCACATCGGCTTTATCCGGCAGATTGGGATGAGCCAGCATTCCTGCAAAACCTGTGGGTGCACCAAAGAAGATGGTGGGTTTGACCCCTCCCACGCCACCGGTCAAGCGTTTGAATGTTGCATCTGGTGTGGGACGCTCGGCCATGAGGATGGCGCATGCTCCTACAGTCATGGGAAAGGTCAGTCCATTGCCTAAACCATAAGCAAAGAACAGTTTGGCCGCAGAGAAACACACATCACGCTCAATTATTTTTAGCAGGTTCTTGCCATATAGCATGGAGCTCCAGTAAGGGTTGGCATGCGAATGCACCGTCCCTTTAGGGCGACCTGTGGAGCCCGAGGAGTAGAGCCAAAACCCGGGGTCATCGGCCCGTGTGGCCGCTGGTTTGGGCAGGGGTTGATGCTCTTGAAAGAAGGCTTCGAGTTCCACCTCAGCGGGGTGCAAAGGGGCGGTAGGGTGGGACACAATGACTTTGGTCACCTCGTGGTCAGACTTGATCATGGCTGCTGTGAGCGTGGGCAGCAATGCGCCCGATACCAATACTGCTTGCGCACGCGAGTGCTCCAGCATGTAGGCGTAGTCATCGGGTGTGAGCAAGGTATTGACGGCCACGGGGACCAAGCCTGCATACATGGCACCCAAGAAACTCACGGGCCAATCGTTGCAGTCTTGCATCAACAACAGCACGCGCTCTTCGCGTCGAATGCCTAAGCTGCGCAGGCCCGCGGCCAAACTGCGCACGCGTTGATCCAGCACGCCGTAGGTGAGCGTGCCGCGATCATCGATGAAGGCCGGACGCTCAGCGCGTTGGCTGTTGAGCTCGAGCAGGAAGTGCGCAAAGTTGAAATGCTCGGGAGGAGGCGCAACGCTGGCGTCTTCTTTGAGTTCGATGGTCATGTTGTCTCCTTTGATCGGCGTTGTGCCGTCTTTTCTTATTTGAGTTGGCTCAGCACCGTGGTGCTGGCCTGCACCGCCGCACGGCGGTGGTAGAAGTTCAGGGCGCGTAAACCGCCGAGCTCTTCGCCGCCCCCTGCGCGGCCGGGGCCACCATGCAAGGACTGGGGCATCACATTGCCATGACCCGTTTGCAAAGCAGCTACATCGGGTGAAATCACATGCACACGCCCATGACTATCGGTGAGTTCGGGTACTACATGGCCCAAGGCCGCGTGGTCTGTGCCATAGACTGAGATCACCAAGGAGCCTTGGCCGCGACGGATGAGTTGCAGCGCGTGGCTAAGGTCATTGTTGAGGTCGTTGTTACGGTAGGGCACCAAGGTGGCGACGGGGCCAAACACTTCGGTGTCGTGTACGCGATCAGCGGCATCGCTGCCTGCAGCGTCGCGTGTGCCCAAGAGGGTGGGGCCCACGCAGCAAGCGACGGCTGCATCGGCGTCGACCAAGGCCTGCGTGCTGCCGTCGTGCAGTACGCTGGTTTGTTGTTTCAAATAAGCCAAGCCATCACGCACGGCATTGAACTGTTCGCGGTTGACTACCGCGCCCATTCGCACGGTCTCGTTGCGTGGGTTGCCCACCGTAGTTTTGCTCAAACGTGCAGACAGGGCTTGGGCCACGCTGTCATACAAACCTTCGGGCACAAAGACGCGGCGAATGGCGGTGCATTTTTGGCCGGACTTGACCGTCATCTCGCGAGCGACTTCTTTCACCAACAAATCCAGCGCTTCACTGGTGGCCGACTCGCCCGGCAACAGCAGGGCCGAGTTCACGCTGTCGGCCTCGATGTTCAGACGCACTGATTTTTGGGTGACGGCAGGGTGTGAGCGAATGATGGCCGCGGTGTCGGCAGAGCCTGTGAAGGACACCACATCAAACGGTTCGAGTTGATCCATCA
This sequence comes from Burkholderiaceae bacterium, assembly GCA_031538685.1. Taxonomy (GTDB): domain Bacteria; phylum Pseudomonadota; class Gammaproteobacteria; order Burkholderiales; family Burkholderiaceae; genus JAVKLU01. Next base: position 3,603 of record JAVKMA010000127.1, read on the forward strand.
GGCCAGCCGAACTGCCACAAATGACAGAGATGGCGCCTGCGGGGAAGATGCCTGCATCGACCACGTCTTTGACCATGCGTTGCGTCAGCCATGCGGTGGTGGTGGCAGGCTTGATGATGACGGGGACACCAGAGAGCAAGGCGGGCGCGGCTTTCTCCCAGAGCCCCCACGCGGGGAAGTTGAACGCGTTGATGAACAAGGCCACGCCGCGTGTGGGGGTGAGTATGTGTTGTGATTGAAACAGTGGGTCTTTGGCCAAACGCGCCGCTTCGCCATCGTGCATGAAGTGCGTGTCACCCAAGCCTTCGCCCAGCTTGGCGTAGGTGCTGAGGGTGTAGATGCCGCCGTCCACGTCCACGGCCGTGTCATTTTTCACGGTACCACTGTTGGCGGTGGAAATGTCGTAATACGCATCGCGGTGGGCTTGCAACACTTTGGCGGCTGCGCCCAGCATGGCGGCGCGTTGCGCGTAGGTGAGGGCGCGCAGTGCGGCACCACCCTTGTGTCGTGCAAATGCGAAGGCGGCGGCCAAGTCAAGGCCTGATGCGTCAACGCGAACGAGTTCAGTGCCCAGCACGGGGTCGTGCAAGGCGGTGCCCGCGCCTTTGCCGTTTTGCCATTGGCCGCTGACGTAGTTAGAGAGAAGTTCGGTCATGGGGAGCTTTCGTATTTGGTGAATTCGATCTC
>JAVKMA010000128.1:0-3862 GCA_031538685.1 Burkholderiaceae bacterium
AAAGATTTATCCGCTGATTGCGCAATTACAGAAATCATAAAAAACGTGCACATATTGTTATCTGCCATTCTGATCGTCATTCGAGCTGCTGTTTTATTAACAATGACCAGCATGTCCATCTATGCCGCGACCGCAACACCGCTGGCACAAGACCCTATTGTTGAACAACGTCTGATCAGTATTTCTGAAGAGTTGCGTTGCTTGGTGTGCCAGAACGAGTCTTTAGCCGGATCGCGAGCAGACTTGGCGCAGGATTTGCGTCGAGAAGTTCGCCACCTCATTCAACAAGGTAGAACGGATATCGAGATTAAAGAGTTTTTAGTCAGTCGTTACGGTGATTTTGTGTTGTATCGCCCCCCTCTAAAGTCCAGTACATGGCTGCTGTGGTTAGGGCCTTTTGCATTGCTACTGTTTGGCATTGCGGTGCTGTGGTGGCATTTGAAAAAACGCGTTATTACGCAAGCGGCTCCGCTATCTGCTCAAGAACGCGCGCGGGTCGATCAGTTATTGGCGACAAACTCAGGCGCTAAAAGCGTTAAAAGCGATAAAAACATTCAGGAGACGGTTTAATGATCGGTTTTATGATTAGCGCTAGCGTCGTATTGCTGTTGACTTTAATGGTGTTATTTTGGCCATTTATTCAACCAAGGATTCAACGATTGATCTGGCGCGCTGATCGCACGCAAGCGAGCGATGTGATCGCGACAGGTTCGACGCAGGCACAATTAAATATTGAAATTTATCGTGAGGAATTAGAAAAATTAGATCAGAACCTTCGCGCGCAATTGATTAGCCAAGTCCAATACGACGCCAGTCGTGATGAATGGAGTCGCCGTTTAATCGACGAACAAGCGGATGATGTTGCGCACCCCAGCACATCAAGCTTATCGACGCCCTTAAGAGCACACCCCCGAGCACATTCCTCCCAATTCATGGTTGTGATCCTGAGTGTTTTCATAATGGTGAGTGCGTTCATTTTATATAGCGCCTTAGGCAGTCGTGAAGCCTTAACAGAAACCTCGCAACAAACGCAAATCGATGCGGCAGAGGTTGAAAAAATGGTCGCCGACCTGGCGCAAAAATTAGTCGCCGATCCCACCAATTTAAAAGGGTGGGCCATGCTGGCGCGTTCTTATAGAGTTTTGCGACAGCCGATTAAAGCAGAACAGGCGTTTGAACGGTCCGCGACATATCTGGATCAGGATGCGCAATTATTGGCCGAGTACGCCGAGGTGATCGCAATCAATTCGCAAGGCAATTTGACGGGCAAGCCAACACAAATTTTGGCGCGCGCGCTAAAACTTGACCCTAAAAATGTCATGGTGTTGTGGTTATCCGGTAGCGCCGCGTTCCAAATGCAAGATTATGCGAGGGCGCAAACCCATTGGGAGCAACTAAAGGTTTTATTGCCACCAGACGCCAGAGATCGTGCAATGATTGATGAAGCCTTGATCGATGCGCGGGCAAAAGCTGGTCAGAAATAAATCGGCGAGAAATCAGCGGGCGAGGAATAAGACAATCCGTATTTGCAATCGGGTGTTCTTCTCATATTAAGGTTCGGTACCTGAATCGCCCCGCATGGCGGTAGTTATGACAGTAGTTAGCGACGTCCCGCCTTGGGTTGATTTTTGGGATAATTTTTAGGGTGATCTTTAATTTACCCGCCAATACTTAAGCCCGCCTATAATGGTGTGCTTTTGTCATTAGGCGTAAGTCGAGAAAGATTAAAAGAGTCTTAAAAGGTACTCTGTAGTGTTCTGACGATTAGGTATGCGGCTTTTCGCGAACCCTCAGTTCGTCGCACAGAATCTTTCTTTTAGGTGATTGCTTTACGCGCACCACCACTGACGCCTTGACCACTGCAAAAAATACCATGGATTCAGTATTTAGCCTTGCTAAAGTTTCGGTCTGAAAAGCTTTGTCGCACCTTAAGACAAAAAATTCATATCACGAACTGTACCGCTGTGCCCCGTCTTTTCCGATGTCTCTTGCTGGTAGTGATGCGAGGGTTGTAGATGAGAAGTACCGTAAGGGTAGATGTACATTGGCAAGAATGCATTTTGCATTGTGTTAATACACTGGTTCATCGATTTTTTTAAGCGATGGTTTCAGAAAATTGGACATAATTTTTCGACATGATCACATTTGTGTATTGTGTCGCTTTGATTAAAGATATTGTTGTAAAAGTGATTTTACGAGCGAGGTCTTAAGAAAATGATTTTAGGTAGCTGATAAATCGTTTTTTAAGCGCCTGATGACGGTAGCGCGCGATTTAGTGCGCAATTCGAATCAGTGTGAATCTGTGTGAATCGGTTCGTTGAACACGCACAATCATCGCAAATCGCGTGGTGCAAACAATATCAATGTAGTGAATGCGCCGCCTAAAGTGTGGCGCATTGCCCAGTATCTCTGACTCCGTCATACCCAATGACTTACGACACTCTTAGGTGTTGTTAAAGGAGTACTCATATGAAACGCATGATTTTTAACGCGACTCAAGCTGAAGAGCTTCGGGTTGCTATTGTCGATGGTCAAAAATTAATTGACATTGATATCGAAGCCGCTGGACGAGAACAACGCAAATCCAATATTTACAAAGGGATCGTCACACGTTTGGAGCCCTCACTGGAAGCTTGCTTTGTCAGCTACGGTGAAGACCGTCACGGTTTTTTGCCTTTTAAGGAAATTTCCCGCAGTCACTTCAAACCAGGGGTGGATGTGCGGACGGCGGCAATCAAAGACGCGATTAGCGAAGGGCAAGAAATTATTGTCCAGGTGGAAAAAGAAGAACGTGGCAACAAGGGCGCGGCCCTGACCTCGTTTGTTTCTCTGGCGGGCCGTTACTTGGTCTTGATGCCTAATAATCCGCGCGGCGGTGGCGTGTCGCGCCGTGTCGAGGGCGAAGACCGCGCTGAACTGCGCGAGGCAATGGATCAACTGCCGGTCCCTGAAGGCATGTCGGTGATTGCCCGTACCGCAGGGAGTGGGCGCTCGGTCGAAGAACTCGCTTGGGATTTAAACTATCTCTTGCAGTTATGGACGGCGATTGACAGCGCCGGAAAACAAGCGCCAGGCGCGTTTTTGATTTATCAAGAATCCAGTTTGGTGATCCGTGCAATACGCGATTATTTTCAACCCGACATCGGCGAGATTTTGATTGATACCGAGGCGATTTACGAACAGGCCAAACAATTTATGGCGCATGTGATGCCGGATATGTTGCCACGGGTTAAGCGTTACGAAGACGATATTCCGCTGTTCTCACGGTTTCAAATTGAGCATCAAATTGAAACCGCATACGCGCGTAACGTACCCTTGCCATCGGGCGGCGCGATTGTGATTGATCACACTGAGGCCTTGGTCTCGATTGACGTCAATTCAGCACGTGCCACACGCGGTACGGACATTGAAGAAACTGCACGCAATACCAACTTAGAAGCGGCAGAAGAAGTTGCTCGCCAATTGCGTTTGCGTGATTTGGGTGGCTTGATCGTGATCGATTTCATCGATATGGAAAGCGCCAAAAGCCAACGCGAAGTTGAAATACAACTGAAAGAAAGCCTGCGCTACGACCGCGCACGCGTGCAAATGGGAAAAATTTCACGCTTTGGTTTGATGGAGTTGTCACGCCAACGTTTGCGGCCGTCATTGTCTGAAGGCAGCCATATTACGTGTCCGCGTTGCAGCGGTACGGGCCATATTCGTGATATCGAATCTTCTGCCTTGCAAGTCTTGCGCATTGTGCAAGAAGAGGCCATGAAAGAAAACTCGGCAGCGATTCATGTTCAAGTGCCGGTTGATGTGGCGGCATTTTTGTTGAATGAAAAACGAGGTGATATTTTCTCAATCGAAGAACGTCACC
>JAVKMA010000129.1:0-5266 GCA_031538685.1 Burkholderiaceae bacterium
GCACCGCCGCAACGCTTGGAATCGTTGCGTGTTTCAAAGCCAAAGACGCAGTCTGGAACATCACCAACATTTTTTCCAATTGCGTCCATTGCTGGGCTAAAGTCGCCGCCAACACTTCTTTTAAATTGGCGCCAACACTAAAGTAATTAGGACTCCACATCACCAGCGCACAGGCATCACGATTGGCGCGCGCAATGGCTTCCGACATGCCTTCCAATGCATTGGCTCCCATGCTGTGCATTTTGCTGGTCAGCGACAAAATCGCCACCCCCTTATCAATCGGGTGCGTCCATAAACGAACGGAATCGTTTTGCCACAAAGTCTTGCCCATTTCTGGATTCGCTTCACCCAACAAGCGACGCGGGAATAATTGCCGCTGGTACACCGCCAAATCAGAACGCGCGATGTATTGGTCCGTGCTGGGATTAAACGAACCCGCCGATTTATGCGCCGCTTTAATGGCACTCACCCATTTCGGTAAGAGTGCGTTAACCATTGTGTGTTGCGCTTTGATCTCTGCCGCAATCGCTTTATCAATCGCGCGCCAATCGGCGGCTTGCCAAATTTCAAACGGTCCCATCGACCACGCAAAACCGTGACATAAGGCCTCGTCCACCGCGCGCGTTGAATCAGCGATGTCTTTTAAATGAAACGCACAATAGTGGAATAAATCACGGAAAATCGACCCTACAAATTGCGCTTGCGGATGAGCACTCGCGCGCAAGGCGGCGAATTTTTGCACAGGGTCTTTGATCGCCAAAATGGCATCAACTTCGGCGGCAATCGTGCTATTACTCGGGCGATAGGCCTTACTTTGGACATCCCATACTTGAATCTCTTTGCCGACTTTTTTAAAGACACCCGCTTGTGCTTTTTGCCCTAACTGCCCACTGGCAATCAGATTTTGCATCCAATCAGGCACTTGATAATAGCGGTGCCAAGGGTCTTTGGCGAGGCCGTCTTTTAAGGTAGTAATCACGTGCGCCATGGTGTCCAGACCGACCACATCAGCGGTACGAAAAGTGGCGCTTTTGGCGCGACCAATTTTGGGGCCGGTTAAGGCATCAACGACATCAAAACCTAAATTCAAGCGTTGCGCATGATGCATCACTGCCAAAATGGCAAATACACCGACGCGATTGGCGATGAAATTAGGCGTGTCTTTGGCGCGCACTACTGTTTTGCCCAGCGTGCTGACGATCCAGGCTTCTAATTGATCCAATAAAAGCGGTGCTGTTTTTTTCGCGGGAATCAATTCAACCAGCGCCATGTAGCGCGGCGGATTGAAAAAGTGCACACCACAAAAACGCGTTTGTTGGGCTTTGTCTAAACACGACGCCAAATCGTTAATCGACAAACCTGAAGTATTGGTCGCGAAAATCGTATGTGCGCCCAAGTGCGGCGCAATTTGTGCATACAAAGATTGCTTAATCGCCATTTTTTCGGCCACGGCTTCAATCACCAAGTCGCATTTTGCCAAACGCGCTAAGTCGTCGCGATAGTTTGCGGGTGTAATGCGCGCCAAAATTTCAGGATGCGCTAAAGGCGATGGAGTCAATCGCGCCAAATTTTGCAAAGATTGATGAATCAGCGCATTGGGGTGATCAGCAGGATTAGGGGTCGGGGCTGGTAAGTCAAATAAATCAACTTCACATTGAGCACTGGCCAAGTGCGCGGCAATTTGCGCACCCATAACGCCTGCACCTAATACAGCAACACGTCGAATAGCGAGAGTGGTCATGGCAATCAATAAGAGTTATAAGAACTCTTATTGTAGGGTTAAGCCTGACAAAATAACTGGGGACTAGCAATCTTCAAAATAGCGTCCCCCAATCAAATAGCGTCCCCAGTCAAATAGCAGTCTCAGTCAAATAGCACTATCAACCGAATTGCACTATCAATCGCGATAGACGCATTTACAAAATATAACGCGACAAGTCTTGATTAGTGGCGATTTCGCCCAAATGGCCTTTGACATAGGCCGCATCAATAGACACTTGGGTGCCCTCAATCGCGTTGAATGAAACGTCTTCTAATAATTTTTCCATCACGGTGTGCAAGCGCCGCGCACCGATATTTTCGTTCACATCATTCACATCAAACGCAATTTGTGCAATCTCACGAATGCCCTCTGGCAGGTAATCCAAAGTCACGCCCTCAGTCGCCAGTAAAGCCTGATACTGCAAAGTCAAGCAGGCGTCAGTTGCCGTCAGAATTTGTACAAAATCATCTACCGATAACGCTTCTAATTCAACACGAATAGGAAAGCGACCTTGCAATTCGGGAATCAAATCTGAAGGACGCGACAAGTGAAACGCCCCCGAAGCGATAAACAAAATATGATCAGTTTTGATCGGGCCATATTTGGTCATCACGGTGGTGCCTTCGACCAAGGGCAATAAATCACGTTGTACGCCCGCACGCGACACGTCCGATTGATGGCTATCGCTGCGCGCGGTAATTTTGTCAATCTCGTCTAAAAACACGATCCCGTTTTGTTCGACCGCTTCGACAGCGCGCATGCGCACCTCGTCCTCATTCACTAGATTGGCAGATTCTTCATCGGCCAAGATTTTTTTCGCTTCGCTGATTTTTAATTTACGCTGCACTTGTCGCGATTGATTCATCGAACCAAACACCGACTTGATATGTTCCGCCATTTCTTCCATTCCGGGTGGCCCCATCACCTCAAGTTGCTGCGCGGGCGCATTGATATCAAGTTCAATTTCGCGTTCGTCTAACTCACCCGTCAATAAGCGTTTACGCAAAATCTCACGTGTTGGATTGAGCTCAGAAGCATTTTCCGAATCACCACTGCCGGGCAATAAAACATCCAAAATTCGACGCTGCACCGCGTCATCGACATTGTTGCGCAAACGTTTTTTTTCATCCGCGCGCGCGTTTTTAATGGCTAAGTCAATCAAGTCGCGAATAATGCTTTCGACATCGCGCCCGACATAACCAACTTCGGTAAATTTAGTCGCCTCGACTTTAATGAAAGGCGCATTGGCCAAACGTGCCAAACGGCGTGCAATTTCAGTTTTGCCCACACCCGTGGGGCCTATCATTAAAATATTTTTAGGCGTAATTTCTTGGCGTAGGGGATCGGCGACTTGCAAACGTCGCCAACGATTACGCAACGCCACGGCGACTGCGCGTTTGGCTTTGCTTTGACCTACCACAAAGCGATCAAGTTCAGCGACAATTTTTTCTGGGAGCAAATTCATATTGGGGAACGGAAAAATGGGAGCAAGGGCTTCAATCAGAGATCCACTTTCATCTGAGAACGTAAACGAATATTGGGAATTCACGCGAGGTTGATCAACAAGTCATTAAAATTAGGGCACTTCTATAAATAAAAAATGTGCGGATGAAGTGCCCATTACACATTGCAATGATTCAATGTGATGAGGACGTGCTCAATTCTTCAATCGTTAAATTATGATTGGTATAAATGCATAAGTCTGCAGCAACCATCAAGGATTTTTCAACAATTTCGCGCGGAGATAAATCGGTATTAAGTAAAAGTGCTTTGGCCGCGCTGTGCGCAAACGTACCGCCAGAGCCTATTGCGCCAATTCCTAATTCAGGTTCCAAGACATCGCCGGTGCCCGTAATGACTAAGGTTTGCTGTTCGTTGGCAACCAATAACATCGCCTCTAAACGGCGTAGCACCCGATCCGAACGCCAATCTTTGGCCAACTCAACCGAGGCGCGCATTAACTGACCTTGATATTTTTCCAATGCGGCTTCAAAGCGATCTAACAAAGTAAAGGCGTCTGCAGTCGCACCGGCAAAACCCGTCAATACTTTATTTTGATACAGGCGCCGCACTTTTTTAGCGCTGCCTTTCATCACGATATTGCCCAGCGTGACTTGCCCATCACCGCCCAAGGCAACCACATTACCGCGTCGCACTGTCAAAATCGTCGTGCCGTGAAATTGTTCATTCATAAGAAAAACCTCAAAAAATCAACTTGTTCAAGCGCTCAAAATTATTGTTATTTTTGCAGCAATACATTTTAAAAACACTCAACAACGGGTATGAAAAAACCCCGCAGGTCAGTAACCTACGGGGTTTTTAATCATCAGCTATGAGGATGTCTTAGGGTCAGGACATCCTCACAGAACCGGACAATTACATCATCCCGTCCATACCGCCCATGCCACCCATACCGCCCATGCCGCCCATACCACCTGGCATGCCACTTGGTTTGTCTTTCACTGATTCCGCCACTGCGCAATCAGTCGTCAACATCAAACTGGCGATCGATGCTGCGTTTTGTAAAGCTGAACGCGTTACTTTTGCAGGATCCAATACCCCCATTTCAACTAAGTCGCCGTATTCGCCAGTTGCCGCGTTATAACCAAAGTTACCTTTGCCTTCGCTGACTTTGTTCACGACCACACTGGCTTCTTCACCCGCGTTAGAGACGATCATGCGTAAAGGCTCTTCAATGGCACGCAACACAATACGAATTCCCGCTTCTTGTTCCGAGTTATCGCCTTTAACTTTGACGTTAGCACGAGCGCGCAAGAAAGCAACACCGCCACCCGCAACAACACCTTCTTCAACCGCGGCACGCGTTGCGTGCAAGGCATCTTCAACACGCGCTTTTTTCTCTTTCATTTCAACTTCAGTCGCTGCGCCAACACGAATCACTGCAACCCCACCCGCCAATTTGGCCACGCGTTCTTGCAATTTTTCACGGTCGTAATCGCTGGTTGATTCTTCGATTTGGGCGCGAATTTGTTTGACGCGTGCTTCAATCGCTTTGCTGTTACCTGCGCCATCAATAATGATAGTGTTTTCTTTGCTGATATCAACACGTTTGGCTTGACCCAATTGTTCAATCGTTGCTTTTTCCAAAGTTAAACCGATTTCTTCAGCGATCACTTGACCACCAGTCAAAATCGCAATGTCTTCCAACATGGCTTTACGACGATCACCAAAACCAGGCGCTTTGACTGCACAAGTTTTCAAAATACCGCGCAAGTTATTCACGACCAAAGTTGCCAGGGCTTCGCCCTCAACGTCTTCAGCAATAATTAACAAAGGACGTCCTGCTTTAGCGACTTGTTCCAAAACTGGTAACAGGTCACGAATATTGGATACTTTTTTATCAAACAACAAAATAAACGGGTTGTCTAAAGCAGCCACTTGTTTGTCTTGATTGTTAATGAAATACGGCGACAAATAGCCACGGTCAAATTGCATCCCTTCAACCACTTCTAATTCGTCATTCAATGATTTACCGTCTTCAAC
>JAVKMA010000130.1:0-6167 GCA_031538685.1 Burkholderiaceae bacterium
CCCCGTTGCGAACCACGCTGGACAAGTCCGCCACGCCGCTCTCGCCATTATTGAACGATACGCTGAGCTTGTAATCAGATAGGTAGTTGACTTTTGTGATGTGCAAAATCATGGTTTTACTCGAGATCATTCCAAATTATTCCAAGGGCTCAATGGGGCGTGGTTGCTGGGCTTGTCGGCACAATTCCCAGTCTTGCATCAGTTCGTCTTTGTGCAGGCTGCACCACTCCATAACGTGTTTGAGCGCACGCGGTGGGAATTTGCCCTCCACAATGCCGCTGTCAATTTCCACCGTGATTTCAAAGTCGCCATATCGAGCATGAAAGTGTGCGGGCGCATGGTCATTCCAAAACATGGAACTAATAATACCCAAAAAACGACTGATGACTGGCATGGTGTCCCTCCTTAAAAGCGCGTGATGTCACGCGGGATGCGTTTGAACGTGATGCTGTGTTTTATCAAAAACGCTTTGTCCAAAGCGCACTTGTCAGCATAAATAATGAAGTGCTCGGGACGCTTGGGCAGGTTCTTGATGTTCAGGCTGGCGAGAAAATCCAAATTGAGCGTGGTCACACGCTCGCGCTCGTAATAGAAGAGCCACAGGGCCGTGTCGCTGGCCCCCAGCACGTAGCGGCTGACTTGGCTTGCGCGGCTATTGTTGGCGCACTGCTGCGCAGGCGGAATGCTTTCGGTATAGGCCACATAGTTGCGAATGGCGGTTTCACCCACCGCTTCATTCAGGTTTTTGTCTTCTAGGAACAAAGGCGCGCCGACGGTGAAGTAATCAAAAGCGCCGCCCGTGCCTGCCACGGCCTTGGAGCCCTCGCCATAGCCATTCATCACGCGGCGCACGCGCTCGGCGGTAATGGTTTCGGCGTAGTCCATCATTTCGCACAGAATGAAGCGGCGCTTGCCACCGTCTTGGGCGTTCATCTTCAAAACTGCATGAGCAGTAGCGCCACTACCAGCAAACGAATCAAGAATGATTGAAGACTTATGCGTTGCTATTTTTAGAGCACGTTCGATTAGCCTAGTAGGTTTTGGTGTTTCAAATACAAGGCTTCCAAAAATATCTTTTATTTCCTGGCCGCCCTCATCTGTTGTCCCTGTTTCTTCATAAGCCCAAATATCAACAGGCACCATGCCAGATGCTTCTGCCAGATAGAGCTTCAATCGTGGATAGGTAGCGGCGCCATCTTGACCCCACCACAGTCTTTTTTCAGCGATATGCCGTTCGTGTTCTTCTTTGGAATACTTCCAAGCATGAGTGGGATGTTCAATTTCAACACCAGCAGGATTGACCACTGGATAAACCAAGTTTTGACGTTTATCTTTGGTTGCTGGATTTACATACGAAGCAGACATCCATTCGCCGCGAGGATCATTGTCAGGATTCCCATAGTTGGCATCAGCCTTTTCACTTCGTCCTTCTTTCAGAACAGAGAGGTGTGCAGTTTTTCTGTAGACCAAAATTGTGTCTTTTAGGGAATAGAACATCTTTGCATTGTTGCTACGGGTGTATCTTTTCTCCCATGCAATAGATGCAAGAAAATTTCCATAGCCGAAAAGCTCATCCATCAACAGCCGAGCATTGGCAGCTTCTACGTCGTCCAACGATACGAAGATAACTCCACCTTCTGCCAACAACCTATGAAGCAGCTTTAGGCGTGGGTACATCATGCACAGCCATTTGTCGTGGCGGCTTAAATCTTCACCTTCTTTGCCTACGACTTGCCCCAGCCACTTTCTGATCTTGGGGTCGTTCACCGCGTCGTTGTACACCCAGCCCTCGTTGCCAGTGTTGTAGGGCGGGTCGATGTAGATGCAGTTCACCTTGCCTTCAAATTCAGGCAATAGGCTTTTCAAAGCCTCCAAGTTATCGCCATGGATGATGCGGTTGGCGGTGGAATTAACAGGCGTGCCCTCACTGGCCGTGAAGGTGTATTGCTTGTCCAGCAAGCGAAATGGCACATCGTGGTGGTGGTTCACCACTTTGTCTTTTCCTACCCAGTGCAGTGTTGGCATTTATTTATCGCGCGCTTGAATGACAGGGTTTACTCTTTCAGTTGCCATGGCGATTTCACTGAATTGACAAGAGTTGATCGACGTGCGCCAATGCAGAACATCAATGGGGCGGCTGATGCGGCTAGAACCCACGACAACAGGCGTCACAATTCTGGACGCGATCAATCACGCTACCGTCACCGTAAAACCGGCGCGATTATAGGTCGAAGCCCACACTTCCCTAGCCAAGCTGGTGTCGTTTTGGGTTCGGACTTGCTGATCTTGATTTACACACAAAGACGATTGCGTTTTTTGACGCCGATTTTTCACTGCCTCTTTTATGATGGGAGTCGCGCGTAAACTAGCGTCCGTTTTTCGGGTGCTACGTTACTACAGCAGTACCGCACGACTTCAACTTTATCTTTAACTTTATAACGATATATGCCCTCCTTCGATACCTTGTGCGCCCCTAATTTTGTGGAAATTAAAAACGCAGTCACTAATGTTGAAAAAGAAATCACGACTCGATTCGATTTCAAAGGTTCTTCGGCGGCCATTGAACTAAAAGACAAAGAAATTTTTGCTTTTGGCGATTCTGAATTTCATCTGACGCAAATCGAGGATATTTTGCGCAACAAGCTCAGCAAGCGCAGTGTCGACATCCGTTTTTTAAATAAGGAAGACGGTATACAAAAAATCGGTGGCGATAAAGTCAAGCAAGTCTTTACATTAAAGAATGGCGTTGATAGCGACACTGCAAAAAAAATTCAACGCCTGATTAAAGACAGCAAATTAAAAACGCAGACCGCTATTCAAGGCGATGTCGTTCGTATTAGCGGCGCAAAAAGAGACGATCTACAAGCCGCGATGGCCTTGATCAAAGATCACATCAAAGATGCGCCGCTGTCTTTTGATAACTTTCGTGATTAAGCTGATCTGGGGAGCGTCCGATGATGGGCCTAAAATTTGACAAAGGTTTCTACGTGGACTTGTCCGCGCAGTTGGCTTAGCCAGTCAATCAGGGCCTCCTCATATTTACGCTCGTATAGAACGACTCGCGCTTGTAATTCTTTACGACTGGCGGGTAACACATCGGTTTTTCTTTCCAGCACTTGAATCAAATGATAGCCAAATTCGGTTCGAATCGGCTCACTGATCGCGCCAATTTCTAACTTGTTCATTGCACCTTCAAAGGCCGGAACGGTATCGCCAGGAAACAACACGCCTAAATCCCCGCCCTTATTTTTTGATGAATCGTCTGAATACTGTTGCGCGAGAATCTCAAAAGTCGCCTCTTGCTTATCTAGCTTGCTCTTAACCGCCTGAATTTTAGTCTGGGCCTGCCGCGCACTGACCAGCGGCGTGGTTTTAATCAAAATATGTCGAGCACGGGTTTGTTGCACTTTTTGCGCGCTCTGCGCGTTATCACGCCGTCCCAAGACCTTCAAAATATGAAATCCGTTCGCAGATCGCACGACTTTACTTAACTCTCCGACTTTCAATGCTTGTACCGCATCAACAAAGGCACCAGGAATCTTGTTCACACTGCGCCAACCCAGCTCGCCCCCTTTTAAGGCGTCGGCGCTATCAGAGAACTCAACTGCGATACGCGTGAAGTCCTCGCCTGAACTTAAGCGTTTCCATGCGTCTTCAGCGCGCAGACGCTTTTGTTCGATGGCTTCAGCCGAAAGTCCTTCAGGGGTTTGCACCAAAATTTGCGCCAAATTCAACTCTTGCGTATTTTTGCTGTCCTGCGATAAAAACTGTTCAATATCTGCTTCGCTAATCCGGACTTTTGCCCCGACTTCTCGATCTTGCACGCGTTTGATCAAAATATCATTACGCAATTCTTCTTTAAAGCTCTCAATCGTAATCCCGTCAGCAACCAAGCGCTTTTGAAACTCATCGACCGACAGTTTATTTTGCATCGCGATATTGGTGAGGGCGGCCTGAACCTGCGCATTATCAAGCTTAATCCCTCGCGTTTTGGCCAGATTTAACTGCGCGATTTCGATAATCACTCGTTCTAAAACCTGTTTCTGTAAGTCATCTGTTTTAGGAATAAGCACGCCCTGTGACTGCATCCGCTTTAAAATACTTTGCGTTTTTTGCTCCATCTGAATCCGCGTAATTACCGAGCCATCAACCGATGCAATAATGTCATTCAATGTCCGTACGCGTGAATTATTTGATGGGACGGGTGCCAGTTTTTTGACACTAGGCTCAATTTTCGCGCTACTGGCAGGTGGTGTTGCGGCCGTGCTTTGGGCGAAACTGTGGCCCGATACGAGTCCCAATAAACTCAATAAAAAAAGAAAGCGATAAAGTAAAGCCATAGTAAAAACTCAAAAAATGATCAAAAAATTAAAGCCGTATTTTTACTACCCTGTTCAATCTAGCCAATCTAGTCAATCGAACCAAGGGCTAACATCGCGCCATCTTTATCCGCGAAGTCCTGTGCTGATTAGGGCACTTCTATAAATGCAGAATGTGCGGATGAAGTGCGAGGCGCACAGCACACAGAAACCGGAGCGTACGTACAGTACGTGAGGATTTCGCGTACTGCGCAACAAAGCAATTCGCCGCAAAAATGAATTGATAGAAGTGCCCATTATTTATAGTTCGTAATATTGCTGCGCAATACATCTAAAGGATTGATCCCCACCCGCGACCAACCGGTAAACTCCAACTGTAAAAAATAGTTCGTTGTCGTCTGAGTGGTATTGGGGTTGAACTTTTGTGTCACAAAGCGCAGCACCCAACAATCCGCATGGTATTCCAAACCCACAATTTGCTGCGTGACGCTGTTGTTAATCATAGAATAAGACGCTTGACCGACCCCATACAAACCCCTCATCACTGCGCTTAAAGGCCATTGACTGCTTAACTCGTATTGATCAAAGGTAATCGGCGCAGTCGCCGTGTCAGAAAAACGCCGGTGGGACAAATTGATTATTTTCTTAGGCTCGGGATTCCAATTCACTGCCACCGTGCTCTTAAAAACCCTTGCATGATCAACGTTGTATTGCGCGTCTGCCGAAACCTTCAACGCGGGCGTGACAAAGCCACTGCCCGACAGTAAGACATCCGATCTGCCCTGATTGGTGTTTTCCAAAATTCTGGGGGAGAAATAAACCCGCTGTGCCACTGTAAATCGTGAACGCTCTTGCCCACTGTCGGCATTCAACAAACGCGTTGTGAGTGCCGTTGTCACCTGATTTGCGTCAGCAATTCGATCACTACCACTATACACATTGCTAGTGAACATCTGGGCAAAATTAAACTCGGTTAACGCGCTATCGAAATTCGGCAAGTCGGCTTGCTCGACAAAGGGCGTTTGCACATAAAACAGTCGTGGCTCCAATGTTTGCAACGTTGCCAAACCACCCAATATCAAGGGGCGTTCAAACACCAAGCCACTGTCAATTGACAAAGTCCCTAGACCACGGGTGCGGGTCTCCGTATTGGGATCACTCGATAAGCTCGCAAAATTACTCCGTGTTAGGCTAATCCCACGACTGATTTCATACAAAGTTGCGTGATAACTGTATTTGGGATCGAAAAAATAGCCTTGCTTACGAATCGGTAAACTCACCGCGCCAGTCAAAACCGTTCGGTCCGCGAACTGGGGTTTCCATTCGACACCAGTAGTCTTGTTGTAGTCAGATACAAACGAGGCATCCGGTTGCCAAAAACGCGTGTATTCCAGTCCGCCGCTCCACGCCAGTCCCAGGCCAATTGACGTATTACCGTTCAGTGAAATTTGTGGCAAGCGATCGTAAGGTCGCACAACAATTGCAGCGGAATCTTGTAACAACTGATAACTATTCAGCCGAACACTCGCTTGCCACGACGACGAATCTTGATATTGCAAAAAAAACGAACGTGGCAATAAGCGTTGACTACTGGTTACCGCCGTCCGCGAAAAATCGGTCAAATAATCATTATCCGAAGCTCCTGCCCAATGGACTTCCGCCTTGACTCCAGAACGAGAATCAATCCAATGATCGGTGCTGTACAAGTAACGTTCTTTACCCAGTTTTAGGTCATAAATCGTATCGTAATTAAACGTCCCATTCACATAGGGCTCTAAATAACGCGCCGTCGTATCCAGCTTTAGGCCTCGGGTTGCACTCAAATTAGGCGTAAACGTGGCATCACGG
>JAVKMA010000131.1:0-2040 GCA_031538685.1 Burkholderiaceae bacterium
ACTGACTTCATGGATAGTCATACGGTGCGTTACTTTCAGGATACCTATCGAACGTATCGAAATAATCCTGCGGCAGGCCTTACCAATCGACAAGCGGTTTACGTGATACAACCACCAGCAAATACATACAGTATGCGCAATGCTTTTATCGATGTGTGGGCGCAGGGAACGACTAGAGCATCAATTCGTTCGCAGGAATTTCAGAATTCTTGGGATGCATTTATTTCACCCTCTCTTTTACGTGGCGGTATCTCGCAAGAGGAGTGGGTCGTTGATGGTGCGGTGGGCCCCGCGGACATTGAGTCGGCTATGGTATACAGCATAGACCCTGCTTTTTATGACCGCCCTGACCGCCCGGCGGTGACCATGGCGGATTTGCAGATGGTGATTGTGCCCAATCCGAATTTCCGGCGACGCCCAGATGCTTCTACGAGTGCGACTATTTTGCGTGAAGTACATCCAACGCAAGGTTCGCCAGGACAAGATCTTGTGATAAGGGCTGCGCCTCGGATGAGGGTCGATCCAGTTTATGCGGTGAACCGAAGAGCGCGCTGGCCTGCTTCCATGCGCAATTTTTTGAGCAGTGCCAGAGATGCCTTGAGGTTTAGCTGCTTTGGTGTTGCCTCTGCTGCGGGTTCAGCAGATCCGGCCTGCGAAACATTCACGCTAAGTCCAGGTGTTGACCGTAGGATTAGACCTGTTGCGGAATACAGTGCGGCCGATCCTTGCTCAGTGTCTGACGCACGTTGATTCGGCAGTCAAGATTTGCGTGTGTCTGTGACCTTGGGTTGTCCTGTTCAGGACAACCCTGTAGTTTTAGATTTGTCTACCTTACACCGGTCGCTACAATACGAAGCGTGACCCCAATTTTGGGGCCGGCTGTTACGCAGCACCGTGGCCGACACAGACGGCGCAAGGCTTTTAGGACAACTCCTGTTTATTCCCTTGACAACTTGAGCGTTTGGTCGTGTGCGCCTCCAACACAAGCAGCATGAGCGGGGCCGACGGCAAGGCCCTAGCCGCGCTCATTGAAAACCTGTAAAAATTTTTGAAGCCTTTACAAATCTCTGAAACCTTTGAAAACCCAATCATGAAGCAACGCATGAAACTGGCCATCGTGGGATCGGGTATTTCCGGTTTGGCAGTGGCGCACACCTTGCGACACCACGCCGACATCACGCTGTTCGAGGCGGGCGACTATTTTGGTGGTCACACGCACACAGTGGACATCACGCTGCCCACGCCGCAGGGCATGGTCACTCATGGCGTGGACACGGGGTTTTTGGTGTTCAACGAACGCACCTACCCTAATCTAATCAAGCTGTTGGTCGATCTGGGCGTGGAGACGGCGCCGTCCGATATGTCGTTTTCAGTCAAATTGCCGGGTGCGCGCAATGGCAAAACTCTGGAGTGGAGCGGCATCGATCTGAACAGCGTGTTCGCGCAGCGTCGTAACCTAGTCAACCCGAGTTTTTGGCGCATGTTGGCTGACCTGATGCGCTTTAATGCGCTGTGCACCCGCATTGCCAAAACCCAGCGCGAAAAAGAGTTGCAGCAGCCCCTATCCGATTTTTTGCGCACGCACAAATTCAGCGCGCCGTTTCGCGATTGGTATTTTTTGCCCATGCTGGGCTGCATCTGGAGTTGCCCAACCGACCAGATGTTGCAGTTTCCGGTGGCGACCATGATCCGGTTTTGCCACAACCACGGTCTGATTCAGCTCACCCAGCGCCCGCAGTGGTTTAGCGTGGTGGGCGGTGCGCGCCATTACGTCGAAAAAATTTTGACCAGTGTACACGACAAACGCTTGAACACGCCGGTGCGCTTGATTGAGCGTAACGTACATGATGTGTATGGCGTACATGGCGTGCGCATCATCACCGATGGTCATGCCGAGCACTTTGACCAAGTGGTCATCGCCACCCACACCGACCAAGCGCTGAGTTTGCTGCGTGACGCATCCGGCGAAGAGCGCAGCGTGCTGAGTGCCATTCGCTACCAAGCCAACCGCGCCGTGCTGCACACGGACGCCAGTGTGCT
>JAVKMA010000132.1:0-1843 GCA_031538685.1 Burkholderiaceae bacterium
AATTTGATACTGCTTTTGCGCGCCCGCAAAATCGCGCGCATCCATTAATTTTTGTGCGTATAACACGCGAACTTTATCGTTGCCCGTATCGCTTAACAAAAACTGATTAAACGCCGGCAACACAGATTCAGACTCATCGCTTAAGCGCCCATACAACAACAATGCAGTTTCGTTATTGGGCTTAAGTTCCAACGCACGCTGCGCCTCGGCTATCGCGGTCACATGATCATCTGCCTCAATCGCAGCATTCGCCAAAATAATATGCACATCGGCATATGATTGATAACGATTTAAAGATTCTTGTAAAAAACGTAATGCGCTTTTTTTATCAGTGACTGTCATCATTTCTTCAAATATCGGCGAAATCGGCGCGTCATCAAAGCGCATTAAGCGTAAGCGGCGCGCGAATAACGGCTTTGCATCAGCATAACGTCCTTGCTGCAAATACAAGCGCATCACCACCAATTCAGCATCGCTACGATAGGGCTCAAGTTGTGGTGATTGTTTTAACCATAACTCTGCCGCCATTAACGCCTCCGTCATTTGATTAGCTGACAACGCAATTTCGCTGGCGCGTTTAGCCAAACGCGGATCACGATCCCTCAATGCCAGGGTCAAATAAGTGCTATAGGCAGGTTGCCAATTGCCTGCTTTGAATTGAAATTCGGCTGCCAAAATTTGATTCAGTATCAGACCCGTCAAATTAATTTTGGGTAAGCGCGTTTCGTATTCAGTGGGGCTATAAACGTCTGAGTTAGTTTCATCTGCGGGATCATCGCTGGCTCTCGCCATCAAGGAGATGCTCATCCCCATCAAGACGCTGACACTCAATGCGGTCAAAATTCGTGTTGCCATGACATAAAAAAATGGTTTCATATTCGTATCAATTTTTATCACCACATAAGGGCACTTCTATAAATACAGAATGTGCGGATGAAGTGCGAGGCGCAAAGCACACAGAAACCGGAGCGTACATACCGTACGTGAGGATTTCGCGTACTGCGCAACAAAGCAATTCGCCGCAAAAATGAATTGATAGAAGTGCCCATAAACAAATCACACTATCTGTGATGGCCGATTGCGCCGGTCACACTTAAGGCCAGAGTTCTTGCGTGCTCACGACCGAAGTACCAAATTTACTAACTGAAATTCCGGCAGCGCGATTAGCCAACAATACACCATCAGCATAACTAAAACCTGCCGCCAACATCAAGGCCAAAGTCGCAATTGCGGTATCACCGGCGCCAGAAACATCAAACACTTCGCGCGCCACTGTGGGGATATGCAAGACCACGTCATCTGAAAATAAGGACATTCCTTCTTCTGAACGTGTGAGCAACAAATAATCCAACTGTAAATTGGAACGTAAATTTTGTGCTCGTTCAACCAACTGCGCTTCGCTGCTCCAGTGACCAATCACGGCGCGCAACTCGGTTTTGTTAGGCGTCAATAAGGAGGCACCACGATAGCGCTGATAATCGTCACCCTTAGGATCAACCAAAACAACTTTTCCTGCTGACCGTGCGTGCGCGATAAGGTTTTGTACATGCGCCAAACTGCCTTTGCCGTAATCAGAAAATACCACCACCTCGTAATCCCGCAGTGCCGCAATAAAACGCGCCTCCATCGCATCAAGGTGATCGATCTTAGGCGTATCTTCAAAATCGATGCGCAACAATTGTTGGTGCTGTCCGATCACGCGCAATTTCAAGATTGTGCGCAAATTGGGATCGTGATAAATCAGACTATCAACCTGATCTTGATTGAGTAAATCCTCTAATTTTTGCCCCGCCTCATCACCACCAACGATACCGATCAAGCCCGCGCGTGCGCCCAAGGCTGT
>JAVKMA010000133.1:0-3356 GCA_031538685.1 Burkholderiaceae bacterium
CTTCTGAATTGGTATTAAAACGTGCCAAGCGTAAAGCCGCCCCTGCGCAGTAAATAAATGCCGCCAACCAACCCCATTTGCCTAAATTGACTAGACCCCATTCGTACATCACCAGCGAAGGAGCGACACCAAAGGACACCATATCGGACAAACTGTCATATTGCGCGCCAAATTCACTCTGGCTATTGGTCAATCGCGCTACGCGTCCATCCATACCGTCAAAGACCAAGGCGCAAAAAATCGCAATCGCCGCAATCATGAAACGTCCATTCATCGCCTGTACGACTGCAAAAAATCCACAAAATAAAGCCGCAGTGGTCAAGGCATTAGGTAACAAATAAATGCTGCGACGCACCGGTCTATCGCCCTGCTGATAAGGTAAATTTCGTTTCATAACAATATTCGTGTAAAGCTTGTGGAATTGCACTCAATTGAACGGCGGCTTCCCGTCACTCACTGTCGTTTTGTAATACAGCAATCACGCTCGTCGTCGCACTGACTTTTTGTCCGACCGCCACCAAAATTTGCGCACTACGAGGGAAATATAAATCCACGCGCGAACCAAATCGAATAAATCCGTAACGCTGTCCAGCGTAAAGGCTTTCGCCGGGTTTGACATAACACAAAATTCGACGCGCAACCAATCCAGCAATTTGTATGCAAGTTATCGCTACGCCATTGGATGTGCGTAACAGCAGGGCATTACGCTCGTTTTCAATCGAGGCCTTATCGACGCTGGCGTTCAAAAACCGTCCCGGATGGTAATGTACTGCCTCAATTTTTGCCTCAATCGGTGCACGGTTGGAATGGACGTTAAAGACATTCATAAACACGCTGACCTTAATCACTTCAGCCTGCGTGTAAGGGTCATTACATTCTTCAACAACCACAATTCGCCCATCTGCGGGCGAGAGTAAGGCATTCGGTGTCATCGGGATTGGGCGCGCAGGGTCGCGAAAAAACTGCACGACAAAAGCAAAAATAATCCATAAAGGCAATGACGCCCAACCCCAAAAATGCGCTCCCAGCAATGCCACAACCGCGCTGATCGCAATAAAGAGCCAACCTTCGCGAGCCAGTAAAGGGTGCGGATAATTGGAATTAGAAAGAGCTGTTTTCATTTTTTATTGTAATCAGTAAATAAATAGTTCAAAAAGAATCAAGAATGCTTCTCTAATTGCTCACGCAAAATTTGATTCACCTGCTGCGGATTGGCTTTTCCTTGACTCTGTTTCATCACCCGACCAACCAGGGCGTTAAACGCTTTGTCTTTACCCGCATGATACTGCGCCACAAAATCCGGACACTCTGCAATCGCTTGTGCCACCCATGCGTCCAAAGCCGCACTGTCATTGACCTGAGACAAGCCCATGCTGTCAATTAAGGCCGCTACCGCGTCATCGTCTGACCGTGGTGCGTTCCACAGGCTTTGCAAAATTTCTTTGCCCGCTTTGTTAGAAATTAAACCTTGCTCAATCGCCATAACCAAACGCGCCAATTGCGTTGCGGTGATAGGGCAGGTTTCAAAACCAAGATTATCACGTTCACTGTCGCGATTTAACCCTGCACTGATTTCGCCCAAAATCCAATTGGCAATATTTTTGGTTAATGATGCGATATTTAATGGATCATTCTTTACTGTCGCAGGCAAATGACCCACTGCACTTAAAAAATACTGACTCAGTGCGCGCGTTTGCACCAGTTGCCGCGCGTCATAAACGCTTAATTGATAGTCCTTCACAAAAATATTTTCTTGCTCGGTTGGCAAAGTTGGCATTGTTGCGCGTACCGCGTCAATATCCGCGCGACTAATCCGAACGGGTAATAAATCGGGTTCTGGAAAATAGCGGTAATCGTGCGCGTCTTCTTTACTGCGCATCGCCCGCGTCTCATGACGATCAGGATCAAACAAACGCGTTTCTTGAACGATGCTACCACCTGATTCCAAAATCTCGATATGGCGCGCGATTTCGATTTCCATCGCTTGCTCTAAAAACCGAAATGAATTCAGGTTCTTTAATTCCGTCCGCGTTCCTAATGGCGCACCGATACGGCGTATTGATACATTAGCATCGCAGCGAAAAGAGCCTTCTTGCATATTGCCATCACAAATTCCCAACCACATCACCAAACGATGCAAAGTGCGCGCGTAAGCCACCGCAGCTCGTGGTGAATGCATCACCGGCTCGGTAACGATTTCTAACAAAGGGGTTCCCGCGCGATTTAAATCAATGCCGCTCATACCGACAAAATCTTCGTGCAAAGATTTACCCGCGTCTTCTTCCAAGTGCGCCCGCGTCATTTGCACGGTTTCGCGTACAGTCCCATTCGCGCCTTCGTATTCAATATCAACTTGCCCGCCGATCACGATGGGTTGGTCGAACTGACTGATTTGATAGCCTTTGGGCAAATCAGGATAAAAATAATGTTTGCGCGCAAACACTGAGCTGGGGTTAATTTCTGCACCAATCGCCAAACCAAAAGCGATCGCGTGCGCAACCGCTTGCCGATTTAATACCGGCAGTGTTCCAGGCAAGGCCAAATCCAAGGCTGCTGCCTGCGCATTCGGGGCGGCGCCAAACAAGGTAGGGGCGGTGCTGAAAATTTTTGACTGTGTGCGTAACTGCACATGCGTTTCCAGCCCAATTACCACTTGCCAAGTCATAGTATGTTCAGATAAAAACAAAGAGGGCGATTATCGCGGATAAAACCTTGTTGTTCATTCATTCATTCATCGCTCATTCGCAGTTTATTCGCCGTTCATGCACAAAACCTACATACATCTCAGTTTGAGTCATGCATCAGGTCATGCACCAGATCGTGGATTAAGTCGCTTCTCATTTGTGGCACGACCTCACCTTTTAAATATCAACTTCGGCTTCATTGCCGTGTGCTTCTAACCACAGTCGGCGCGCAGACGCTTCGTTTTTGCCCATCAGCATCGTAAAACGTTCTTCGGTTGAGGTCCAATTGAGTGCACTCAAATCGTCGATATGTACTTGCAATAGTAGACGCGTGTCCGGGTTCATCGTGGTATCCCACAATTGCACCGCGCTCATTTCACCTAGTCCTTTAAAGCGCGCGATGCTCATGGCATTGGGACGCACGCCTTCGCGCGCCAATTTATCTTGTAAAGATTGCAACTCAAAAGTATCGTGCACATAATGTTTTTGCGCCTGTTTTTTACCGCTGGCTGAAACATCCAAACGAAACAAAGGCGGACGCGCAACGTAAATTCGCCCAGCCTTGATCAGTTGCGGAAAATGGCGGAAAAACAGCGTCAACAACAACACTTGAATATGCGCACCATCAACATCCGCATCCGACAAAATACAAATTTTGTGATAGCGCAATCC
>JAVKMA010000134.1:0-2364 GCA_031538685.1 Burkholderiaceae bacterium
AAATCCTCGGTGAGTCTTGTGTTGGTAAAGTGGAAATAAGGATTAGCAAAAAATATGACGTATCCCGTGCAGAAAACAGATCAAGCATGGCAGGCTGAATTGGCGGCTAAAAGTGCGGAGCCCTTGGCATTTGAGGTCACACGCCAGGGCGTTACTGAGCGACCGCATACGGGTCAATATGATCAACACTGGGCGAGCGGAAGCTATGCTTGTATTTGCTGTAATCAAAAGCTTTTTGATAGTGAATCCAAATTTGATGCTGGATGCGGCTGGCCTAGCTTCTCGTGGGCTGCCAGTGATGGCTCGATTGAAGAGCGGCGCGACTTATCGCACGCACTGGTGCGCGTGGAAACCGTTTGCTCGAACTGCGGGGCTCATCTAGGACATGTTTTTCCTGATGGTCCCCACACTGATGTGCATCCAACGGGGTTGCGCTATTGCATAAATTCAGCCGCGCTGACGTTTATCTAACGCGGCCGTTGTTAAATTTGTATCGGCAATCTTGTAAAGACTTGTAAGGCGGGCGTGGTTTTGCGCGTCATTCCGCGAAAGTCATGCCAAATCTCTTATACTAGTTCGCATATTTTTGTTGCAGTAGTGGCTTTCTAACCATCCATTAAATACTTGTTAAAAACATTTACTAACCACACTACGATATGACGTTACTTCTTATTTTTCTGTCCGTCTTTCTGCCGATTGCTACGCCAGTTATTTTGGGGTGGATGTTTCGATGGGGAACTCGGCGAGTTTGTTCTAGTTGACTCTTAAATGGGTGGGGTATTGTTCGTTTTGCTTTTGGATTATGCTGGCTCGGTGTGGTTGTCACACTGGCATTTTGGTTGTCACGTTGGTTTACGGGAATGGCCTATTTACTAGGGTGATTCTTTTTTTATGGGCCGGGATTGTTTCTGTATGCCTTGTATGGCGGCGCAAGCGAGGAGACTTCAGATATCCCCTCTTATGGTTTGAATGCATCGACGGATGAGACGATTTCCACCGATAGCGGTAAGACTAACGGAAACGGGCTGCCTGTTGCGGAGTCGGCCCTACCACGCGGTGAAAAATGATATTCGTGCACCGTTTTGCTGTAGTCATTGCGATATTTTTCTTGGGTGGGTATGTCCATGCGACGACGTGCTTTGATATTGCGGGCGAGCGCCATGGCGTAGCGCCTAAATTGCTATATGTTATTGCTCAGCATGAGTCAGCTATGAATCCACGAGCGATTAACCGCAACAAAGATGGTAGTGTCGACATTGGCTTGATGCAAATCAATTCGCGCTGGTTGCCGTCGCTTGCTCGTTACGGAATTTCAAGCGAAGCGCTGTTTGATCCCTGCACGAGTGCGGATGTCGGCGCATGGATTCTGGCTGCCAACTTTAGGCGCTACGGCGTAAATTGGATGGGGTTGGGGGCTTACAACGCGAGCAATCATCATCTGCGCGAGCGGTACGCAAAAAACATTGCCGCCAAACTTAAATCTTTAATCTCCCCTCCTTTAGCGGCTGTTTGCCAAGGACAAGTTACATTAGAAGGAGTCTCCGCATGCTAACAGAAGCATCCCCCGAAAAAACTAGTGCGCCCAATTTCTCTAAGGCGTTGATGAGTCTTATCGGCAGATCTGAACAATTCTATTTAGGACGCGTGTACAAAATTTCTAATAACTTTGTGCATGCAAGACTGCCACAAGAAAAACTCAACACCCTGTCTAGTCAAGAAGAGTTGGCAATCGGATCTTTGGTTGCTTTTGCGCGCAGCAAAGTGTTTTTACAAGATGGCGCCAAGGCGTCGGCTGATGCGTGGGAAACGAATGAGCTTTTAATTGGGCGTTTGCGACAATTTGAAAGCGAAGATGCGGATGAGAAGAGCGTCAACTCTGCGCACGATGAAATTCATGTCGTGCTTAACTTTGAGCTGCTCGGGCGCTTTAAATTGGATGCTGGAAAGACGCGTCCGCATTACAGCCGAGATGTTGGACATATTTTTGGACCTAGCAACTGGCATATTTTTTATCCTTCGCTAGAAATTTTGAATTTTATTGTTAACGGCACATTAGGTACTGGTGCGCGAGTTAATTTTGGCTCCTTCCGCAAGGCTGAGTCGCATATTGATCTGACTACAAATCCGTGTCAGATGAAGCTTCATGTGCCTGACATCCGTGGCAAGCGTACGGCCATGTTTGGAAAAACCCGCTTGGGTAAATCCAATGCAGTGAAGTTGGTGTTAGAGAGCATGATGGCGATGACCGATAAAGATAGAAATGTCGGTCAATTGATCTTTGACGTGAACGGTGAATATGCCAACGACAATCCACAAGACGGAAACTCTTCGATTGCCACCATTTACGCGGATCGCTGCCAGGTG
>JAVKMA010000135.1:0-4123 GCA_031538685.1 Burkholderiaceae bacterium
CGTGAGTCCCAAAATACTTACCATCACGAAAAATCGAAAGCTCGTCAGCAATCATCGCTAACTCATTCATTTTGTGGGTAATGTAAATAATGCCTTTACCTTGCTCACGCAAACGATTCACAATTGCAAACAGACGCTCAACTTCTTTTTCGGTCAGCGCAGAAGTAGGTTCATCCATGATCAAAATATCGGAATTCCACGATACCGCTTTGGCAATTTCGACCATTTGTCGATTGGCGACGGTTAATTTTTGAATTTCGATATCTGGATCAATTTCAATATCAAGATCGGCAAATAAATCTAAGGTTTTTTGTCGTAATGCACGATGGTCAATAAAACCAAACCTGTTGGTGGGTTCCCGTGTAATCCATACGTTTTCTGCCACCGTCATATGTGGCATCAAATTTAATTCTTGGTGAATCATGGCAATGCCTTTTTTCAAGGCTCCTAGCGGTGAATGCAAGGTAATCGCCTGCCCGTTTAAAAATAAACTACCGTGATCGGGAGCGTAAATTCCAGCGATTACTTTCATCAAAGTTGATTTCCCAGCACCGTTTTCGCCCATTAACGCGTGTACGCTGCCTGCTTTTAGTGAGAAAGACACTTTATCCAGCGCCAAAACGCCAGGGAAAACTTTAGAAATTTCTTTAACTTCAAGTAAAAATTTCTGATCAGCTAATTTGGGTAAAGAATATTCTGTCGAGTGATTCATGCCACTATCCTTTTTGACAAAATCACAACCAAACTTTAAACCTTACAGTTCAAAATCTCAATTGCAAAGCAAACCCACGATGAATAACTGCATGAAAAATCACCCGACCAGCGTCGATGTACGACACTGGCCGAGTAAATTTAAAATCTGAGTTTAATTTTTACCTGAATATTTGCTCAGATTTTGGGGAGTTACTAATTCAAAAGGCACGTTGACAAAACGTTCAACCTTTTGTTTTTTGATGAGTTTCATCGCGGCTTCAACAGCGCCGCTACCTTGACCAGCAGCATTTTGAAAAACAGTGACTTTTAAATCGCCTGCTTTCATCGATGCTAGGGCATCCGGCGTCGCATCAATACCTGCCACCATATAGTTTTTAGCCCACTTGCCTGAAGCTTTCAACGCGTTGATTGCACCCAAAGCCATTTCATCATTATTAGCAATCACTGCATCAAATTTCAAGCCAGACGACAACCAATTTGTAGTGATATCTTGTGCTTGCGTACGGTCCCATTTGCCTTCACGTTTGTCTGCAATTTTGATTCCTTTGCAGTCAGCTGTTTTGACCACATCTTCAACGTCTTGAGTGCGCGTACGTGCAGCTTCATTGGATAACTCGCCCATCAACAACACAATAGTACCCTTGCCTTTTAGTACACGACAGACTTCTTGCGCTTGCACCGTACCAGATACTTTTTCATCTGAAGCAACAAAAGCAACAGAAGCGGGTAATTTATCAAAATCAACTGGCTTACGGTTGACATATACCAATGGAATTCCAGCATCAGTCACCAATTTCGTGATTTTTGGCGTTGCATCAGTATCAACAGGATTAACAATAATCGCATCTACTTTTTGCGCAATCAAATTTTGAATTTGACTTAATTGTTTAGCTACATCAGCTTGCGCATCCTCAACCTGAATAGCCGCGCCGAGTTTTGTGGCGCTACTAACCGTGCCGTTTTTGAGAATCGTTAAAAAAGTATCCAATTGCGCCATCGCCAAACCAATTTTGGTTTCTGCATGTACGGTTGGAGCAATTAAAGCACTTGCAATACTCGCTGCTAATATCAATTTTTTCATAAAATCTCCTTAAAAATTACCCTGCGGTTGGTTAAAACACAGTGTATAAAACACTGTTTAGATTCAAAACACAAACCGATAATCTGATCTGCGCCTCAAAATTTGACTCCATCAATCACTCAATATTGACACCGGTTAATTCGATGCACCCAACACCGCTTGGTCATAATCCACCAATGCGCCTGTCATAACACCAGATTCCGGGCTGACCAAATAGGCAATTAGGCTGGCGACTTGATCGGGTTTGACTAATTGCCCCATCGGTCGACTGGCTTCAGCTTGCGCCAACCAATCGTCTTTGACGTGATGAAATTTTTTTTGTACGACAGCTTCACCTGGGGTATCCATCCAACCCAGCATAATTCCGTTGCAGCGCACTTTTTGACGCATATAAGAATTAGCAACGTTTTTGGTGAGATTTGCTAACGCTGCTTTAGACGAGGAGTAAGGCACTAAAAAATCTTGCCCACAATGCGCCGACTGCGACAAAACATTGACAATGCTTCCCGCAGTTTGATTTTTTAACCAATCGGCAACGAGGCGCTGCATCAAGAAGAACGGGCCGCGCACATTGGTATCAAATTGCACTTGCCACATTTCGGGCGTACTGTCTAATAAAGAACCACGGTCAGTAATCGCCGCGGAATTGACAAGGGAATTAACGCCACCCAACTGCTCAATCGCACTGTCAACCAAACGAAAACAATCTTCGACTTTAGATACGTCGGCTTGAATGTAAATACATTTTGCATCAGATGCACTCATCAGAGCGCGCACTTGAGCACAAGCATCCGGAGCTAATTCAGGGCGACGCCCTGTAATCACAATTGAATTAGAGCCTTCACGCGCCAAACGTTTCGCCACGGCTAAACCCAGTCCTTGGGTGCCGCCTGTAATAATCGCGTGGGTATTTTTATTACGTAAGAAAAAATTGTCCGTCATAAGTAGTTAATCAATATAAAAATCTGCCTCTCAAGAGCCTAATCATGCTGAATTTTGCTTGGCAAGCCTTCGAAACTGTTGTCTGTAGTTAATTATTTGTCCATTCGAAACGACATGCTGAACATTCGCCCCCGTATACAACCCACATTCTGAAATAACGGCTCGCAACTAAAAATATCTATAAAGCTGGTTTAATCGCATCAACTGCATCAATCCTAGCCAGCAAAACAATGATTTTTTTGAGCAACCCTGATAGTGCCTGTCTCTTTATTTTTACGTTCGAATATTTGAATCATAAAGCAATTTGAATTTTTTTTCAATAATTATTTTAAATAGAACAAAAGTTCTATTATTCACTTTATAATTCGATCTTATTGAGGCAATCTGCTTTTTTATATGATCAAACCTATGTCCCCGCCCGATAGCGTCAATCGTCTAATTGAACAAATTGCCATGCAATACGATCAATTGAGCGTCCAACTGAAGCGAATCGCTGATTACGTAGCAAATCGCGGTGATCATTTGGCGTTGGAAGGCGTGCGCGATATTGCCTTGGCGTGCGAGGTTCAACCGTCCAGCATTATTCGATTTGCCAAAACATTTGGTTTTAGTGGATTTAGTGCAATGCAAGCGATTTTTCGTAACGGTGCCGCCGATCGTTTAGCCGCGCCGATTAACTACAGCGACCGAATTAATGAATTCATCACACAAGCGCAACAAGGGGAAAGTGCTACTGGCAAAAATCTCAGTCCCAGCGATATTGCACTGTCCGTGATTGCTGATACGCAAAACGGCTTGTCAACCCTAGCCTCACAATTTGTCGATCGTGATTTCATCAATTTTGTGAAATATTTGAAAGACGCTGATACGATTTGGATTGCATCTTCACGCCGCTCTCTGGCCGTAGGTGCTTATTTGGCGTATTTGTTACGCCACACCAATAAAACGATTCATTGGCTCAACGGTGTTGGCTTTATGCAAAAAGAACAAATGAACTCCATGAAAAAAAAAGATGCTTTGATCGCGATTTCGTTTGCGCCGTATGCCACAGAAACCCTGGCGATGGCGCAAGATGCTCAAGATTATGGTGCGCATATTTTGGCTATGACCGACTCAGCACTAAGCCCTTTGGCACGACTGTCCAAAGTCAGTCTAGTGATTCAAGAAAGCGCCTCGTTTGGCTTTCGTTCCTTGACCAACACAATGAGCATGGCACAAGCTCTGTTCATGGCGTTGGCATATCAAAGTCAACTGGTTGAAAGTCAATCGACTTAAGGGCACTTCTATCAATACAGAATGTGCGGATGAAGTGCGAGGCGCACAGCACACAGAAACCGGAGCGTACATACAGTACGTGAGGATTTCGCGTACTGCGCAACAAAGCAA
>JAVKMA010000010.1:0-2302 GCA_031538685.1 Burkholderiaceae bacterium
GATCTAGTTGAAGGTGGCTTGCACACCGCGACAACACCAAAAGCGGCAAAGCAAGAAGGAGAAAATGCTTCTTTTCAGAAGGTCAGGTTAGTCATGCGCTCACCTGACCTTTTTCTTTGGTAACACCAAATTCTGATAAGTCTTTTGTAAAGTTGATCGGGTCTTATATAGCCTCCTTTGGTTACATATATTACGGATATATCTTATGCTTTACGCCTACCACGAACAACTTCATGCACTCAGTAAAAACATGCTGTATTGGACTGATGCTGCCTCAAAAATGTTGTCTTACTTTGATCAAGGATCAAGCAAATTATTAGTCAACAACCAGATTCTTGCTGGGTTTGAAGTATTTAACCGACTGGTTCGTCAATATGAAAAACCGGCTTTCAATTTGACACAAACCGCAGAAAATTTAACGGTTACCGAAAAAATTATTATTAGTAAGCCCTTCTGTCATGTCATTCACTTTGAACGCACCAACCCCGTAGGAGATATCGTTACAGGTAGGGCAAAGATTTTATTAGTTTCCCCAATGTCAGGACATCACGCAACGCTTTTGCGAGATACCGTCAAAGCCTTGATTGATACGCATGACGTCTATATTACTGATTGGCAAAACGCTCGTGAGGTACCAATGTCCGAAGGTGCTTTCGCCTTTGATGACTACGTTAACTACGTATTACAGTTTATTCAAATACTAAGTGAGCAAGAACGCATTCACGTAATGGCTGTATGCCAACCAACGGTTCCTGTCTTGGCGGCTATCAGTTTAATGTCTCAAAATAATGATCCACTACGCCCTCTTTCAATGACGCTCATGGGTGGGCCAATTGATGTTCGTGCCGCACCCACTGATGTCACGCGCTTCGCCACAAAACATTCCCTACAATGGTTTAAAAATCACGTGATCAGTCAGGTTCCTTACAACTATGCAGGCGCTGGACGTCAAGTGTACCCAGGATTTTTGCAACACATGGCATTTGTCAGTATGAATCCCAGACGCCACTGGAATGCTCATCTAGATTTTTTTCATCACTTAGTTGAAGGTGATCAAAGTTCGGCTGATTCACATCGCCGTTTTTACGATGAATACAATGCTGTTGCTGATTTGCCTGCTGAGTTTTATCTCGACACTATTGAAAAAGTTTTTCAAAATGCCGACTTAGCTCGATGTACTTTAGTTGTTTCAGGTGTAAGAGTTGATCCTAGTGCAATTACTGATGTGGCGCTGTTAACCGTTGAAGGCGGTCGGGATGATATTTCTGCGCCAGAGCAAACCACGGCTGCACATATTTTATGCAGTGCTTTGCCGCAAAAAAAACAGGTAAAACTATTTATGGAGACCGCAGGTCACTACGGTGTGTTTAGCGGCAGTTTATGGCGTAAAAGCATTGCGCCTGAAATTAAAAAATTCATGGCAGATCATTCCAACAATGAATTGGTTTAAAGCAAAATAAGCTATAAGGATTTCACTGCGTTCATAAAATCTGTCATTTTCTGTAAATTTTTTTTACCGTGACTAGACTCTATTCCGCTGGACACATCTACGGCATAGGGTCGAACCATTGTAATGGCAGCTCCGATATTTTGTGACGTTAAACCGCCAGCCAGTATAAATTTACAGTTATTATTTTGATTGTATCTTCCCTTGATTACAGACCAATCAAACGTCAAGCCTGCTCCTCCGTAGCTACCACTTGGCGTATCTAACAATAATCCTTGAAAACACGTACTCACCGCGCTAAAACTTGCTTCGATCGAATTAAGATCAATTTTGGAGTCAACGGGGACCGCTTTAATAAATGGTAAACGCAAGTTTTCAGCTATTTGAGCGCATTGCTCAGGCGTTTCCCCGCCATGAAATTGCAAACAAGTAAATCGCGCATGCATGTGTGCCTTTTGAACTTCAACTAAAGATGCATTTACAAACAAACCTACACTTACCACGAATGGCGGTAAGGTTTGAATGATTTTTCCCGCATCAACTGGCGAAATAAAGCGCTTACTGTCAGAATAAAAAACAAAACCCAAAGCATCTATACCCAACTCAACCGACGCATGAGCATCATCGATGTTAGTAAAACCGCAAAATTTGACTCTTGTTCGCATTATCTTAAGAGAGCGGAGGAGCAAAAAACGGGGCAAAAAAAGTATCTACAATTTCAACTGAAGGAAACTCCCATTTAGGTTCATAGATTGGCCCCATAAAATACAAACCATCAGGCATAAACGTTGCAGGTCCGAGGCGTCGATCTTTACCTTCTAAGACTTCACTAATCCAACTTGGTGCGCGCTTACC
>JAVKMA010000136.1:0-1570 GCA_031538685.1 Burkholderiaceae bacterium
CCTCGCACTTCATCCGCACATTCTGTATTTATAGAAGTGCCCTTTATATTAAATTGCTCTCTGACGTAAAAAAACCAAGGCCCCTTTTCAGGGGCCTTGGTTTTCACTGAACTACCTCATTGAACTATCTCACTGAGCTGCCTCATTGAGCCACATTAGCGCGAGGGCTTACTGCCATGCGCTACGTGAATCTTTGGGTAAACGATATAACTCACTCAATTTGTCAGCAATCGGGCCTGGAGAAGCAACAACTGCCGAACCACAGGCTGCATTTGCTTTTTTCAGAATTTCCCACAACATTGTACCATCGCGAGGATGACTGTTTGCACGGCTAGAGGTGACGGCAGCGGCGTAACGATTTACCGAGTAAGGTTTATTGACGGCGTTACTGAACTGATCTTTCAAAATAGTAGAACCAGCACATTGGGCATCGGCATCATTCACCACCAACATCCCCCCAGCCCAACCTTCAGGCGCCGTTTCTAAACCAATGCTCACGATCGTAGTGCTAGGGAAAAGATCGCGGTATAGCTCCCATGCTTTGACGCCATCATAATTTTCATAGCGCGCATCGTAAGACATGATGTTCACCATATCCAATTTGACCGCGATGTCAGAATTTTTAGCCACAACCAAACGCTCGCGTCCAGCCGAACCACCCCAATATGAAGTTTTACCTGCACAAGCGGGGGCTCCGCTGGTACCAGTTGCTACAGTGCAATCTGCACCGGTTGACCAACCTGCCAAGGCTAATTGACGCCCGCCTCCCGCTAAATCAACTGCTTTGCGCATTGCTCTAATCGCTCCGGCATACTCCGTGATGCGCTCATTCGACGTGCCTTCGACCTCGTAATCCACATCAAGACCATCAAAACCAACATCTAACATCAGGTTTTTTAAGGCATTCGTAATCGTACCGGAGGCACTGCCATTTTCTGCAGCTAATGCGGCCCAATCGTTATAGGTTGCCCCACCCACTGCCAATAGAACTTTTAGACCGCGCGCATGGAGTACATCTACCGCACGCTTGATATCTCGTGGCGAGGAATTGAAGTTCAAACCTGTCCCATCCCAGGTTGTTTGCCCTTTGCTATAGCTAAAATCAGGTTTGGCAAAAGCGGCAACAACATGGGTATAAGTCGCGGGAATACGGGCAAACTTACTGGTCGCTAAAATTTTGTCATTGGACAATGCGACCCCATCCCAAGAGCTACTAGAAAACCAGTTATCACTCCAACTCGGGTAATAACCCACAAATACACGCTTGGTTTGATCCGCCTTAACTGAAGACGCGATCGTCGTAGGCTCGGCACCTGCAACTGGTACAACTGGTACAACTGGTACAACTGGTACAACTGGTACAACCGGTGCGGCTGGTGTTACTGGTGTGCTCGCAGGGGGCGTAACAACTGCCGGTGCCGCTGGCGTTGGAGTTGGTGCTGGCGTTGGTGCTGGTGCTGGTGTAACTATTGGTGTCGGAGTCGGAGCAGCAACCGGAGTTGGCGTTCCTAAAGTAACCGTACACGCTGTATACGCACCACCGTTGTAACTGATTTGGCAATTCGTCGGC
>JAVKMA010000137.1:0-1799 GCA_031538685.1 Burkholderiaceae bacterium
CAAAGCCAAATTTTGGCTTTCCTGACGCATCATTTGACTGTCGTTTTTTTCTTGTAAGGCCATTTCAAAAAGTACCAAACGGTTTAATACGGCTTTCCAATTTGCTAAGCTGGGGAATACATCAATAAACCATGACATGGCGTCTTGTACTTGACCAAACGCGCGCGAGACTTGCATCAAATCACCCAAACTCATGGCGCCTTTGAAATATGCCGGCGCGCTGACGAGGAAGGGAAAAATCACCGCAAACTGGGCATAAAAGGTCGAACCCATGCTGATGCGTTTATTGAGCGTAATGGTTTGATTCCAGTTCTGTACAATTTTGCTAAAAACCCCCGCCAATTGATACTGTTCCGCAAAAGGCATATTTTTCCGAAACGCGCCGTATAGCGCGATAGATTCGGCATATTCGCGAATTCGTGCGAGGTTAAAACGAAAACCCGCTTCAAACCGTTGCTGTAAAAAATGGATACGAACCAGCGAGCGTCCAATTCGATAAATCATGAACGAGCCGAGAAAGGCATAACCCACGGCAAACCAGAACATATAACCAGGCAGTTCGTACACTTTTCCCATAAAGGTCCAGCTAAAGGCGCCGCTAATCCCCCACAAAATAAAACTAAAACTAACCAAGGTAATTGAGTTACGAATAAAGTTCAGACCCAAAGATAAAGTGGATGCGACAACTTGATCGACATCTTCAGCAATTCGCTGATCGGGGTTATCGATTTTTCCAGGAGTCAAGCCTAAAACATAAAAACGTGCGTCTGCCAACCAACGATTGATATATTGCGTCGTTAACCAACGGCGCCATTGAATATGGAGTTTTTGCTCTAGCAAAGTACGGTAGGCGGAAATGATGATAAAGCTAAACGCTAAATAGGAAAAGCGCCAAAGCTCTGTGGTAAACGCCGCGTAATCACGTTTTTCAATCGCGTTATAAAAGCCGCGACTCCAGTCGTTGAGCCATACTTGAAGGGTCACTAAGGCGACGATGAATCCTAAAATGGTGGCCAGCAAAACGCGTGCGCGCCAGCGCTCTTCAGATTGCCAATACGGTTTTAAAATTGCCA
Organism: Burkholderiaceae bacterium; assembly: GCA_031538685.1. GTDB lineage: Bacteria > Pseudomonadota > Gammaproteobacteria > Burkholderiales > Burkholderiaceae > JAVKLU01. The sequence goes on from JAVKMA010000137.1 coordinate 1,074, forward strand.
TGGCCAATTTCCAATTGGTTTTTAGTGTCGGCGGGGCAACTGATAATTCAGTGTTATGAGTAGAAGAAGTGTTCATCGAAAGTTCTCAAAAATTGAAGTGCATTACTGGGGATAACATGGTCACGAATGATCACGATACCTAGCTTGATCAAGATGGTTTTTGTAAAGCATCACGTTGTATCAAACTGGGAAAGATTTTCATCCAGCTCATTGCAATCAGCAGCGTACCGATACCGCCTAGTAGGACTGAACCAACCGGACCCAAAACGACCGCGCTGAGACCTGATTCAAATTCGCCTAATTGATTGGACGCGCCAATAAAAATAGAGTTTACCGCGCTGACTCTACCGCGCATATCGTCGGGTGTTTCAAATTGGACTAAAGATAAACGAATGATGACGCTGACGCTGTCCGCTGCACCAGAAATTGTGAGTGCGATAAAAGACAAAATAAAACTGGTGGAAACTCCGAACACGATGGTGGCGAGGCCATAAACCACAACCGCATACATGAGTTTTTTACCGGCCTGGCGTTTAAGCGGCCAGTAGGTTAAGACGATCGACATCATGACGACACCCACGGCTGGAGCGGCACGGAGAAAGCCAACACCCCAAGGACCAACATGCAAAATTTCTTTTGCAAAAATCGGCAGTAGCGCCACCGCACCACCGAGCAAAACTGCAAACAAATCTAAAGTGACCGCGCCTAACACGGTTTTATTATGCC
>JAVKMA010000138.1:0-3382 GCA_031538685.1 Burkholderiaceae bacterium
ATGTTGATTACTTTGTTTTTCAATTTAATTGGTCATTACATCCGTCGTAAATATCGCGAAGCTTATTAATCATGATGAATTCAAGCAAGCTCTCTCAATTAGTTAAAAAAAATCGCCGCTGGGATGTGATTTTTTCCGTCAGCAGTTTTTTAGCCTTAATGCTCGCGGTGATGGTTTTTATTGTGTTATTTGCACAAATGTTGTTGGATGGTTGGCCACGTTTAAACGCCGATTTTTTTACGCAATTTCCATCGCGTCACGCGGGCCGTGCCGGAATTTTTTCGGCATGGGTTGGTTCGCTTTTGGTGATGTTGGTGACCAGTATGACTTCAGTGATTATTGGCGTCGCGGCAGGGGTTTACTTAGAAGAATACGCGTCCAAAAATTGGATGACGGACATTATCGAAATCAACGTTAGTAATTTGGCGGGTGTGCCCTCGATTGTGTATGGCCTATTGGCCTTAGGTGTTTTTGTTTACGCCTTTGGGTTTGGACAAAGTATTTTATCGGCGGGGCTGACTTTGGGTTTATTGGCACTACCCATTGTGATTGTGGCAACGCGCGAATCAATCCGTGCGATTCCGCAATACATCCGCGAAGCCGCGTATGGTCTAGGTGCAACGCAGTGGCAAGTGACGCGTGATCACGTTTTGCCGTATTCAGCATCTGGAATTTTGACGGGAATCATTATCAGTTTATCGCGGGCAATTGGCGAGACCGCGCCGATTATTACGATAGGTGCGTTGACGTTTATTGCATTTTTACCGCCATCACCGATTGGAGCTGACGCACCATTTTTTAACTTTGATTGGCTTTTTTCAGCGTTCACAGTCATGCCGATTCAAATGTTTAACTGGACTTCGCGCCCAGAAGCCGCTTTTGTGCAAAACGCCGCTGCCGCCGGTGTGGTATTGGTGTTGATGACGCTGGCGATGAATGGTGCTGCGATTGTGGTGCGTTACCAATTGCGTAAACGGATTAAGTGGTAGTCCGTAGTGATTCATTTTTTGCGGTCAAGGATTGCTTAATTTTTATTGAAATTTTGCTGAAAAATTTATGAACGAAACCAAACTAGATGTGAAAGCCGAAGCGCAAAATTTTAGTTTTTATTACGGTGCATTCCAGGCCCTGAAAAATGTAAATTTGACTCTGTGCGATAAGAAAGTCACCGCCTTAATTGGGCCCTCTGGTTGTGGCAAGTCAACGCTGTTGCGTTCGTTTAATCGGATGCATGATTTGTATCCGGGCACGCGTTACGACGGCGTAATTCGTTTGTATCCGGACGATACCAATATTTTGGCGCCGGAAGTTGATCCGATAGAAGTACGAATGCGTATTGGGATGGTGTTCCAAAAACCCAATCCTTTTCCGAAGTCAATTTTTGAAAACGTCGCCTACGGCTTACGTTTGCGCGGTTCTTTAAGCCGCACCGAAATCGAAGACCGCGTTGAACAAGCGTTGAAAGACGCGGCATTGTGGAAAGAAGTCAAGCACCGTTTGCATGAATTGGCAAATTCTTTATCCGGCGGTCAGCAACAGCGTTTGTGTATTGCGCGATGTTTAGCAACCGAACCTGAAATTTTGTTATTTGATGAACCGACTTCAGCGCTTGATCCCATTGCCACAGCGAGTATTGAAGAATTGATCGCGCATTTAAAAGAGCGCGTGTCAATTTTGATTGTGACCCACAACATGCAGCAAGCGGCGAGGGTGTCTGACTTTACGGCGTATATGTATTTAGGTGATTTGGTTGAATACGGCGTGACGGATGAATTGTTTTTGAAACCCAAACGTAAAGAAACAGAAGACTACTTAACCGGACGTTTTGGTTAAATTGATTGAGGGCACTTCTATCAATTCATTTTTGCGGCGAATTGCTTTGTTGCGCAGTAGGCGAAATCCTCACGTACTGTATGTACGCTCCGGTTTCTGTGTGCTGTGCGCCTCGCACTTCATCCGCACATTCTGTATTGATAGAAGTGCCCTTGAGATGGTAATTATTTGTTGAATTAGCAATGCGTTTACCGCATTGATTTTGAACCAAAGGAAAAAAATGAATCACGCCTCAAAACAATACGATTTAGATTTAAACGATATTCACAGCAAAGTCCTGCAAATGGCGGGTTTGGTTGAAGCACAGTTCTGCGACGCGGTACAAGCTTATTTAAACAATGACAAGCTTGCGGCTGCCAAAGTGGTCGCGATGGACGAAGAAGTCAACAGTATGGAATTGGTTTTGGATGATGCTTGCGTGCATTTGATTGTGCGCCGCCAACCTGCCGCGAATGATTTACGTGCTGTAATGGCGACTTTAAAAATTGTGACAGACATTGAACGCATGGGCGACGAGTCGGCCAAGATCGCGCGAATCGTATTGAACGCGCCCGAAGATAAAAGCGACATTAAAACCTTAACAAACTTTGATCCTAATGCCACGATTCGCGTCGCGTACGACTTGGCGGTAAGCCAATTGCGCTCGGCCTTGGATACTTTTGCGCGGCAAGATGTGGATGCGGCAATGCGCGTGATTCGGGATGATAAAACCCTTGATCAAGCCTACCGTTTGTTGTTGCAATCAGTCATCCAAGTGATGCAAGGTGATTCTGCAACGATTACGACAGCTTTGGATTGCATGGCTGTCGGTCGTGCGATTGAACGGATTGGTGATCACACAAAAAATATCGCGGAATACGTGGTGTTTGTGGTCGCAGGGAAAGATATTCGTCACAAAAACGCATCGAGCGACCTGTAATCTGAAATTAAAAAGCACGCAGGATATTCACCACGAATTGCTTCAACAAAACCTTCAGATTGCATTTTTCAGTCAGCATCGTGCACAAAATGAATTACACGATAATGTCGGGTTGTTAGCGCGTCGTTTGCACGCGACATATTTACTTTACGCCTATGTCATTACCTACACCTTTAAGTATTCAAACCCATATCGCAGCAGAGTTAGCGTGCGAGCACATTGAAGTTGACGGTGATGGTCAACACTTTAATGCGATTATTGTGAGTACGGCATTTGCCGAACTTTCGCGTATCGCCCGTCATCAATTGGTCTATGCGGCATTGGGCGATCGCATGAAAAGTGAAATTCATGCGCTATCGATCAAAGCCTTCACTCCTACCGAGTGGAAAACTGCGTCGTAGTTGGCTTTTTCGTTTTACCTCATTTTTTCTTATGGCCACAATTCGAGTTCGCGGTGCACGCACCCACAACCTCAAAAACATTAATTTAGATATTCCTCGTGATGAATTAGTGGTTATCACCGGTTTATCAGGTTCGGGAAAATCATCTTTAGCGTTTGATACCTTGTACGCCGAAGGCCAACGTCGTTACGTCGAATCATTGTCAGCGTATGCGCGTCAGTTTTTGCAA
>JAVKMA010000139.1:0-5218 GCA_031538685.1 Burkholderiaceae bacterium
GACCGCACATTTGTTTTTACTGAGGGCGCTCACGATGGCGCGACTGCACGAGGGATCAAAACGCCAATCGGTACTAAAAGCGATAATTAAAAAACGTGCGCAGGCCGCTTTCAGCGCCGCAGACAAGTCATTTTGAGTGTGGCGTGCGGGATCAAAATAATCTAAGGTTCGCGTAAATAATAAATAGGTATTGGCATCAAAGTAGCGCGAAAATTTTTCACCTTGATAGCGCAAATAAGATTCGATTTCAAACTCCGCTTGATACCCGTATTGATAGCCAGTAGCGGGATTTTTGAGCGTGCGTCCAAATTTTTGATCCATTACATCATCCGATAAATAGGTGATGTGGCCCAGCATCCGCGCGACGGTTAATCCATTCACAGGAATGGTGTGATGATTGACATAGTCGCCATTGTGAAAGCTGGGGTCCGCTAAGATGGCTTGACGTGCAACATCATTAAACGCGATGTTTTGTGCCGAGAGTTTTGCCGTTGATGCAATGACGATGGCGTTACGCAAGCGATCAGGAAATTGAATGCTCCATGACAATACTTGCATCCCGCCCAAACTGCCGCCCATGATCGCGGCAAAGACCGAGATTCCCAGCGCGTCGGCTAAACGCGCCTGGGCGCGGACCCAGTCTTCTACTTGCATTAACGGAAAGTCGGCACCGTAGATTTTGCCATTGAGTGGATTGATATCTTTGGGGCCGGTGGAACCAAAACAAGAACCCAAATTATTAATACCGATCACAAAAAAAAGATTGGTATCCACCGGCTTTCCTGGGCCTATCATGCTGTCCCACCAGCCGATATTGTCAGGCACATCAAGATAACTGCCCGCGACGTGGTGTGAGGCGTTTAGGGCATGGCAGATCAATACGGCGTTACTTTTATCAGCATTCAGTTGCCCATAAGTCTCAAACACCAAATCATAAGATGGCAGCGTCGCGCCGCTTTCTAGGTTTAGTGTTTGATCAAAATGAATTTTTTGTGCTTGCGCAATAAGAGGCATCTGAACCATAGCAATCGATAAAACGGTTTTGAAATTTTTACAAGGCGGTAAAAAGCGTCAAAAAGTTTAATGTGAATTTAAATCATGGATTAGGGCGCGTAATTCTTCTTCGGAAACCGCTTGCAAAATCGGGGGCAACAAAGGGCGAAGTCGCGCAATATTGGTGTGACGAATGGCGTATTTGACTTCTACGGCTTGGTTTGCGGCGAGTGAAAATTCGCGTAGCCCTAACAACAATAATAAACGTGTGAAGCTCACCTCGCCCGCCAGTGATCCACATAAGGAAACCGGAATGCGATGATTCCAGCGAAAACACAGTCGCAAGGCGCGGATGACAGCAGGATGATAAGCGCTATACAGTGATGCAACGCTGTGATCGAGACGATCGATGGCTAATAGATATTGAATTAAATCGTTGCTTCCAACGGATAAAAAAGCAAAATCTTTTTGCCATTGCGGCAGTAAATTGATGGCCGCGGGCACTTCAATCATTGCCCCCAATTTGATATTGGGATTAAATGCTTGACCGCGCGTGCGCAAGGTATCGCAGGCTTGATTCAACAGTGCTTTGACGGCAATAACTTGTTCTTGATGCGACAGCATGGGAATCAAAATTTGTACGGGCGCATGGGCAGATGCGCGCAATAAAGCACGCAGTTGCGTTAAAAAAATATCGGGATAACGCAGCGCAAAACGAGTTGAGCGCAAGCCTAATTGAGACGTGCTGGGGCCCAAAGCAAAAGTGTGGTGAGCGTTTTTTGAAAAAGGCTTATCCGCACCGCTGTCGATGGTGCGGATGGTGGTGGGCAGTTCGCCCATCGCGCAAGCGACCGAACGATAAATTTGGTATTGCGCATCTTCATCGGGTAAGTTTTCATCCATGAATAAAAACTCGGTACGAAATAATCCGATCCCTTCCATCGGGACTTTTTTAATCGAATCAAGGTCGTTGGGAAACTCGATATTGACTTTGATAGAAACGGCGTGCCCGTCCATGGTGACAGTAGGGAGTGTGGCCGCGTCGAGCATTTTTGCGCGTTCATCGGCATCTGTTTGCATCAGCGCCTGATATTCGTTAATCGTGTCGACAGGCGGGTTGCCCCAAACGATTCCCAATTGGGCATCAAGCAAAATTTGATCATCGCTGTGCGCGATCCGATGGCCGCTGTGACTGCCAATCAATGCCGGAATTCCTAAATCACGCGCCACAATGGTGGTGTGTGAATTGATGGTTCCTCTGCTCAATACGATACCACGCAAATGGGTCCGATCTAATTGCAATAAGTCCGTTGCCGATAAGTCTTCAGCCAACAAAATATAAGGTTCGGCAAGTGTTTTTAAGTGTTGTGGCCCGCCAGCAAGAATGTCAAAAACGCGGCCAATTGCTTGTTGCACATCAACTTTGCGCGCGCGCAAATACTCGTCTTCAAAAGCGTTAAATTGCTCGACTAAATAATGCTCTTGTTGCAGCAGTGCCGCTTCGGCGTTGAGGTGTTGGGTGTTGATGAGTTCGATACAAGCATCAAGCAAACTGTTGTCGGACAATATTTGAATATGAACTTCAACCAGCGCGTTGATTTCTTCAGGCATGTTGCTGGTGAGGCCGGCGAGTAGTTCATCTAAGGTTGCCGAAGCCTGCGTAAACGCGAGCCGTAAACGTCGCGCTTCTTGGGCGCAATCAGCCGCATCAATATTGGTTTGTGTGAGTCGGCGTTCTTGCCCCTGCCAAATCAGCGCGCGCGCAATCGCCAGACCGCGCGATGCAACTTCTCCATGAATCATCCAAGACGGTTTTAAATCCGAATGTGAATTCGAAGATGTTAAGGAGTTCACCTTATTCGCCTTCACCAAATTTGTCGTGAATGAGTGTGGCTAATTCATCGAGACACTGCTGGTCTTTTTCGCCACTCGCTTCTAGCGTGATGATGCTGCCTTTTGCTGCGGCGAGCATCATGACGCCCATGATCGATTTGCCGTTGACTTTACGGCCATTACGTGAAATCGATAACTCACACGGAAAGCGCGCCGCCAGTTGGGTGAACTTAGCACTGGCGCGGGCATGTAATCCCAGTTTATTGATGATTTCAATTTCAAGAGTGGCCATAAAGATTAGTAAAACAAATAAAGTGAACGATCGGATGGGTCAATACGAGCAGATATTGCGAGTAGCTTAAATCAAGTATCAATTGACACAGGGTTGAGGCGCGCTGGATTGGGATCAGATAGTTTGAGCATACTGAGGTGGCCACCTTCGATCACAATATTAGCCAGCGCGTGTAAAGGCTCAGTTCGATAATGAATCGCCCGCAAGATCATCGGTAAATTGGTGCCGGTTACACAGGCAGTAGCGCAGACAGCGCTGGATTCTGGAGTTGGGTTTACGCTGCAATTTGACGGCGTCGCGCCAACAATATCAGTCATCATCAGCACGCCTTTACCCGTATCAATTTGAGCGACTTTTACATGGATCCGTTTTTTAACCGACTCTTGAGACTCATTGGCCTTGACGTCAATGCAATCGATATTGGGCGGGAGCGAGCCAAAGATATGTGTCAGCACCTGAAGGAAGGCCGTACCTAAGGGTTGATGTGTGATCAGCAATATCCCAATCATGAGCGTAGAGAATAGGTAAAAAAAATTGAGACAGAGACTAAGACTAAAGCCAAAATAATTTTGGTAACGATAAATTTTGGTGAAAGTAAACGAGAAATTGCAGGTGCGATTATCAATCAAGCGCGCCGCATTTAATAAACAAATTAGGGCCAGTGGATTCAAGTGCGAAGTGTAATGAGCCCGACTGCGGTGCTTGGGGCACCAAGTTTGTTGTAATTGATGGGGCGCTTTTTGCTTGAATCCGGCTTACTGCACAAAGAATTTTGCACTTGTATCGTCGCGCTAGTCTTGCCTTAGGCAGTGTTCAGTGATAACCTAGAATCAAGACCTTTCAATTTCATTTTGTCCATTATGTTATTTCTGCATACTGCTAAAAACGCATTATTCCTCTTGCTTTTCTTAAGCTTTGTAGGGGCGCTATCCGTGCAGGCGCAGACGACTCCTTCCAAAATCGAATCGGCGATTAAAAAGAAATTAGAAGAGTCTCTTAAAGCTCCGGTTAAAGCCGTGCAATCGACGCCGTATAACGGTTTGTATGAAGCGCAGATAGATGGTGATCTGGTGTACGTAGACAAAGAGGTGAAGTACTTATTCAGCGGAAATGTGATTGATTTACAGACCAAGGTGAATTTGACTGCGCAACGGCAAGAGGTGTTGGCGCAAATTCGCTTTGACGATTTGCCCCTGCAATACGCGATCAAAACAGTGAATGGCAAAGGCAGTCAAAAAATTGCAGTATTTGAGGATCCTAACTGCGGCTATTGCAAACGCTTTCGTAAGATATTAAATCAGACTCCAGACATTACGGTCTATACCTTTCAATACAATATTTTGTCTGAAAACTCTGCTGAGATATCTAAAAGCATTTGGTGTAGCAATAATCCAGGGGCGGCTTGGGACGCTTGGATGCTGAAAGGCGAGATGCCTAAAGTCGAGGACAAATCGGCAGCTAAAGCAGGTACAAAATGCGTCGCACCACATCAAGAAGTATTCGCACTCGGGCGTAAACTGGGTATTTCGGGTACCCCTGCGACTTATTTTGCAAACGGGAAAAGAGCCTCCGGCGCCTTGAGTGAAGAGAGTTTCAAGCAAGCGCTGGCGGATAACGCCCGTTAAATAAGGGTCGCTAAAAATCGCTAAGAGTCGCGCGATTTGAGATTTCTGAACGACCTTCGGTATCTGTAAAGCAATATGAACCTGTCCGCATTTTTGGGGCAGGTTTAAAATCCCTGTGCTTACTATCAGATAGTTTTTATCTGAAGTCACTCTGCTACGAAAACTCTAATATGTTTAAAAAAATTGTTTTGTTCACAGGCTTTTCTATGATCTGCATGGGGGTTGCTCGTGTCCTTTTATGGATGGCCTTTGGCCCCTCATTCACGTTTTCTGAATTTGCAGTAGTAATGGGTATGGGGGCGCGCTTTGATATCAAGGTCGCGGCGATTTGGCTCCTTGTATCCTTTTTAGGAGCCAGTCTATGGAGCTTGATGGTAGGGGGAGTTCTGAGTTTATTACGATTATTAAAACGCGCGCAACACCCCGAGACCAAAACGCCCCCGGCTTTATTAAGTACACTTTTTACAAGTGCGAC
>JAVKMA010000140.1:0-7266 GCA_031538685.1 Burkholderiaceae bacterium
ACTGGTTTTTGAGGCTGGCTTTTTGGCACGTTCTTCTTGACGTCTAGCACGGTATAAGACATAAGCCCGTGCCACTTCGTGTTCGCCAGAACGCATCAGCGCCAGTTCAACCTGATCTTGAATATCTTCAATGTGTAAGATGCCACCAGAAGGCAGGCGGCGCTTAAACGCGTCTAAAACCGAGACGGTCAGGGCTTCAACCAATTCGCGGATACGTTGTGATGCGGCGCCTTGCTGGCTATTGATGGTCAAGAAGGCCTTGGTCATCGCGATAGTGATTTTTTGTGGTTCAAACCCCACCACTGAGCCATTGCGACGAATGACTTTGTAATCTTGTACTGTGGTGTTTTGTGGATTTAAAGCTTCTGGCCCTTGGTAAGGGTGATTGGCGGAACCTTCTAGGTGAGCATTAGAATTTTGTGTATCAATGGCAGTTTGCATAGTTATCATTAGATATTCCGATTGATTGATTCAATGTTTTGCGGTGTTATGTTGATTTGTTATATTGATTCTTTGTTTTGATTCTTTATTTTTATTCTTTATTTTTATTCTTTTGGTGCCAAAATCCATCGTACCGAGTGTTTGCCGTGCTGTCAGGTCCAAGCCCAGCATTCCCCTAAATTTCTTTATTTAGTAGAGATGTAGCGAAATATACACTAAATAGTCAGTTATTGCTATTTTTAAATTATTTTTCTGATAGGTTTTTTTGATGCCTTTAGTGCTCTTTAATGGTGAATCAGACTGAGGTTTAAGGCAGGCCGATTTGCGCCACCCACTTCATACTAGGCAGGTTGTCCGATCGTGTTGTTCTCGAACCATATATCGACTCCAGCGGTTTAATCGACTTAATCAACTAACTAGGTGATCTGCGCGATGCTTTGTGGAATCGAGATGTGAATGGGCCAAGAGTTTAGACAGAGGGTGTTATGGCAGAAAATTGCAAGGGTGCAACAGCGTACCGGTGCAAGGGCGTAAGGCTGCAGCGATGAAATCAGCCTCGACCGCGGTTACGTTTGAGGACTTCGCTGGGGGTCAAGCCAAATTCAGCACGAAACAGGCGACTGAACTGCGCATGATCGCCAAAGCCAGTGCGGTAGGCCACTTGGGCGACCGACTCGGCAGCGCCGCAGTTGAGTTGTTCGTAAGCGACGCGCAGGCGACGCACACGTATGCTTTGCGCCACCGATTCGTGTTCATCTTTGAATAGCTCATGCAAGTAGCGCAGTGAAATGCCGCAGGCATTGGCGATGCGCACGGGCGTGAGTTCATCGTCCATCAGGTGTTCGCGGATATAGGCCTCCACGCGTGCAATATGGGTGGAGCGCACCAAAGTGGTTTTGCTTTGCTCAATCTCGCTACTTTGGTGCAAGGTCAGTGCCAATAGGTCAATGGCTTGGGCACCCATGAGTGAAAGGGCCACCATGCTTTGCTGTGCACTGTGGGCCGCCAGCAGTTGCACGTAGTCACGGAACAGCTTGCCCACCCCTTCTTGAGCGTTGTATGCCTTGGCGCAAAAGCGACTGGGGTTGCCCATACGCGCCTGCAAGGCGCTTTCGGGCATTTTCAGCACCCACAGCAGATTGTCCTTGCCATGGCTGAACTCGTAAGGCTCGTCGCTGTACTCCAGTAAAAATTGACCTGGTGCGCAACGCACTTGCCGCCCCAACTGGGTGAACTCTACCTCCGACTCCATCGGCACTGTCACCAGAATTTGGCGGTCCAGATCTTTGCAATGCTGGGGCAGGCGACGGTATTTCAAGGCGCTCGACTGCAGGCGAGACAGCGACAGTGTGGGCAAGTCCCATTTGTCCAGGCGACCATGAAAGTGGTCTTCGTGCGGCACTTGCAATTGCAAGTGAAAATAAGTGTCCCCGATGACCTCGCGCCAATGCGGTAATTCCTGCTGAGGGGTTAAACCCTGCGTGGTGAAACTTTGCTGGTTCGCGTTGGCGGTTTGCATAGGTTCGGGCGGAATAAGATTGTGGGCGATTGTAGTCAAGTCAAGAGTGCGGTGCAATTGATTGATGCTGCGCAATTCGTTCGATGCTCGTCGAAGCTTGTCGATGCTTACCATTGCTATCGCCCAAGCCCAAGCCCAAGCCCAAGCCCAAGCTTATGCTTGGGTATAGGCGGTTTTGCTGGTGGTAAAAAACTCCCGTGCGTGCTGTCCTTGCTCGCGTGCGCCGTAACTGGATGCCTTGCGCCCGCCAAAAGGCACGTGGTAGTCCACGCCGGCAGTGGCCACATTGACCATGATCATGCCGGCTTGGCAGTGACGCTTGAAGTGACTGGCGTATTTGAGCGATGTGGTGCAGATGCCCGCCGATAGTCCAAATGGCGTGTCGTTGGCAATGGACAGGGCGTGATCGTAGCCATCGGCTTCAATGACGCAGGCCACGGGGCCAAAAATTTCTTCGCGGGCCACGCGCATCGCGGCATTGGCCTGCAACAGCAGCGTTGGCTCCAGGTAGTAGCCCGGCGTGCTGCGTTCAAGGCGACGCCCGCCAAAAGCCAACTCGCAGCCTTCCTGTACGCCCAGATGGATGTAAAACTCGTCCTGAGCGAGTTGATCCGCATCCACAACCGGACCGATAGCCACGCCCTGAGCGCGCGCATCGCCCACGCGCAACTCCTTGAGTCTGGCGACCAAGCGTTCCACAAATTCGTTATGCACCTTGCGCTCTACGATCAGTCGGCTGGAGGCAGTGCAGCGCTGTCCCGTTGAAAAATACGATCCTTGTACCGCCACCTCCACGGCCTGGTCCAGATCGGCATCGGCCAACACCACCAAGGGATTTTTGCCCCCCATCTCTAATTGGAGTTTGGCCATGCGCATGCCCGCCACGTTCAGCACTTTTTGTCCGGTACTGGTAGACCCCGTAAAGCTGATGGCTTGCACCTCGGGTGATTCCAGCAGCGTCTGACCGACGGCGCGACCAGGCCCCATGACGAGGTTGAATACGCCAGGCGCAATACCGCTGCGACTGATGATTTCGGCCAAGGCCCAGGCACTGCCGGGCACCAGTTCGGCGGGTTTGAACACCACGCAATTGCCATAGGCGAGGGCGGGGGCAATTTTCCAGGCGGGTATGGCCATCGGAAAATTCCAAGGCGTGATCACGCCCACCACGCCCAGGGGTTCGCGACTGATGTCTACCGTGATGCCTGAACGCACCGAGGCCAGGTGCTCGCCACTCAAACGCAGCACCTCGCCCGCAAAGAAACGAAAAATCATGCCCGCGCGCGCCACTTCGGCAATGGCTTCGGGCAGGGTTTTGCCTTCCTCGCGCGCGAGTAAATCGCCTAGAGTTTCCTTGCGCGCCAGCAGCTCGGCGGCAATGCGCTCCAATGCATCGGCACGGGCCTGAATAGACCCATCACGCCAACTCGGAAAAGCCGCACGCGCGGCTCCGATGGCCAGTCGGGTCTGTGCGGCATCAGCTTGTGCATACAGACCCACAATGTCGTCGGTGTCTGATGGGTTGACATTGGGGCGGACAGCGTGGCCTTCCACCCATTGGCCGCCAATAAAATTGGCTAAGGGACGGGGGCTAGTCATTGTGCTCATAGCGTGTTCATGGACAAGTTGTGGCCAGTGCCGCATCAATGATGTCCAGACCTTCGTTCAGCGTGACATCGCTAATGGTCAGCGGCACCATGATGCGAATAGCGTTATTGTGGCTGCCGCAGGTCAGTAGCAATAATCCGCGCTTGGCAGCTTCAAGTTTCAGCGCTGTCGCCAGTTCTGGAGCGGGGCGTTGCAAATCACCGTCATGTGCAAACTCCAGTGCGGTCATGGCGCCCAGTCCGCGCACATCCGCTATGGCGGGGTAGCGTTGCGCCATTGCGCGCAAACGGTGACGCAATGCTTCGCCAATGGTCTCGCTGCGTGCGCACAATTGTTCGGTTTCCATGATGTCCAACACCGCCAGCGCAGCCTCGCAAGCCAGTGGATTGCCCGCATAGGTGCTGCCCAGACCTCCAGGAGGCACGGCGTCCATCACGGAGGCGATGCCCACCACCGCAGAAATAGGCGTTCCACCGCCTAAACCTTTGGCTAGAGTGATGAGGTCGGGCACCACGCCGCTGTGCTCCATGGCAAACATGCGACCCGTTCGTCCCATGCCAGTCTGGATTTCATCGGCAATCAGCAAAATGCCGTGTTGGTCGCACAGTTGACGCAAGGCCGCCAAAAACCCCTCAGGTGCAGGCAGGTAGCCGCCTTCGCCCTGCACCGGCTCTACAATGAATGCGGCAACGCGAGTGACTTGGACGTGATAGCGAAACAGACGCTCGATTGCGCGCAGCGTGTCGGCCACCGTGATGCCATGCACCGGCGAAGGGTAGGGGACGTGGTAGACGTCGGCACCCAGTGCGCCAAAGCCATCCTTGTAGGGTTGCACCTTGCCAGTCAATGCCATGCCCAGTTGGGTTCGACCATGAAATGCGCCCTCAAACGCCACGATGGCAGGACGACCCGTGGCATACCGGGCAATCTTCACCGCGTTCTCCACCGCCTCGGCGCCAGTGCTCATGAGTAGCGCCTTTTTAGGGTTTTGGCCAGGTGCCAAGGCGCAGAGTTTTTCGGCCAGCGCAATATAGCTTTCATAGGCCACTACTTGAAAACAGGTGTGGGTAAAGCGTGCAGATTGCGCTTGCAGTACCTGCACGATCCGCGGGTGGCAGTGCCCTGTATTGACCACGGCGATGCCTGCGCAAAAATCGATGTAGCGGCGCCCCTCTAGGTCCCATATTTCGGCGTTTTCAGCACGCGCCGCAAAAACTGTGTGGGCGCTGCCGATTGCTCGCGCCACACTGGCTGTGCGGCGCTGCACCAGTTTTTCAGTGGTGATGTTCATGTTTGCGATCCGCCTTATTTTTTGAGTGCCACATCCAGAGGCACCGGAGTCGATATGGTCCATTTATCCACGATGCCGGGCTTGCCATTGCGAACCTCTGAAATCAGCAATTGAACGCGGTCTTGGATGTGCAATTTGTCGCTGAAAGTCCGTGGGCCAAACAGCGTAGGCTCGTCCTTCATACGATTGAGTTGCGCCACCACGGCATTGCCCTCGGTGCTTTTGGCACGCACAACAGCCTTACCCCATAGATCCATCAGGATGTAACCTGGATAAGCGTACATGCTGGATGGACGGGCACCGAATTTTCGTTCAAAGGTTTTATTGAATTCCTCTACTGTGGGGTTAGGGTCGTCACCGTAGATGGAGCCTTGCACAGGGACCACAAAGTTCGATAAATTGGGCACCGCATTGAGCCAATAAGTGCCGTCCATCGCACTGCCGTTGAGGATGGTCGCGTTGATGCCCGCGGCGCGAATCTGACGCGCTGCGCTTGCCCCGCCTGGCGCGTAAGAGCACAGCATGATGACATCAGGTTCCTTGTCCAGGGCCTTGATGCGGGTGATCTGTGCGGCGATGGACGCATCATCGTTCTTGAAGGTATCGCGTCCGACGACTTTGAAGTCCTTGAGGGATTCGCTCATCCAATCAAAGCCCTTGCAGATAGATTTGTTGTATTCGATCATGGTGTCAAGCAACACATAGGCACTGCGTGCATTGCGCTTTTTATAAGACCATTCAGCCATGGTGGCGCCTTGCACGGCCGCCATGATCGAGCCACTGAACGAATGCTTGCCCACACCCTGAATACCCGCCTTGGCGTCTTCGGCGCACAGGAACATAGACACTTTACCCACTTTTTCGGCCGCCATGGCAGCCGGTGATCCAAAGTCGTAGTCACAGCTAACCACTAGCATTTCGGCACCTTGGTCAAGTAGTTGCAAGCCAGCCTTGGCAGCCTGCGCTCGGTCAGTTTTGGTGTCGACAAAAATCGTTTTGATCTTGCGCCCGTTGAGCCCGCCCGCGGCATTGATTTCATCGATACGGATCAAGGCGGCATTGGTGGCCGGTGTATCGTAGGCTTCCATCCAGCCGGTCTTGGCGGTGGCAAATCCCACCACGATGTCCTTGCTCTGGGCCTGAGTCGTCAAGCTGAGTGTACTGAGCGCACCGACGGCCAGCGTGCCGATGGCCAGCGTACTGATGCTCAGTGCACTGAGCCAGCTTAAACTGCGGTGCAGCCAAAATGGTCGCGTTGTTGTGGATTGATTGAAGTCGTTCATCGAAAAGCTCCTTTTAATGTGGCCTATTGGCCGTTTAAGAAAAGTGCCGAGAGAGTTTCCACTCGGCACGACCCAGCAAACCTTCTGGTCGAAATACCAGCATCACGACCATGATCAAACCCAGTCCAATCTCTTGTGTGCCCCCAGGTGCGCTCAACACCCAAGAGTGCGCACCCAAGGACAAGGTGACGCCCTGCTCCAAAGTGACGAGAAGTTCAACCAAAATCGACAGCGTCAGCACGCCCAGCACTGCACCGCTCAGCGAAGCACTGCCGCCCACCACTAACATGGCGATGAACAAAATAGTCTGATCCAGATAAAAAGCATCGGGGTTGATCACCCCCAGAAATTGCGCCTCCAGCGCACCACCCAAACCCACTAGGGCGCCACTGAGAACAAACGCGAGCAGTGCAGTGACATACAAATTCACACCACTGGCCCGCGCCGCCACACTGTCTTCACGCAGGGCGCGCAGTTGCAGACCCCAGCGCGATGTACTGTGCGCTTGCGCCAAAACTAGGGTCAACACAGTCCACGCCAGTGCTTCCCAAACGCCGACGGTGGTAGGGATTCCCACCACCGAACTGGTACCGCCAGTCACATTGTCCCAGTTGGAATACACCACGTTGACGATGGCCAACAGCGCCAAGCTGGCAATCGATATGGCAATGCCCGACAGGCGCATCAGCACCAGCCCGCTGAGCAGTGCCAGTAGGGCGGCCAGTAAAATTCCTGCCAGTGTGGCGCTCATGTGTCCATAAGCTACTTGTGCCACCCATTGGGGCAAGCCGGTGAGGTTGTACGCTTTCATCTCGGGCGGCACCGCCAGCCAAGCGGCGCCATACGCGCCCACGCACATCAAGGCCACGTGTCCAAAGCTCATCAAGCCAGAGTTGCCAATAAACACATAAAGCCCTACCACCACGACAATGCGGATCAGAATTTCTGTGGCGGTGCGCTGCAGGCCTGGCCCCCCAAACGCCGTGATCAAAACACACAGCAGCAAGAGCGCAAGACTGAGCAGTGCAGGCGTATCCCAATCGCGTACCCAAGTGCGTACCCAGCCACGTGTCCAGCCGCGCACAAATAAAGAGTGGAAGTGTTTTTTCATAAATAATCTATAC
>JAVKMA010000141.1:0-1925 GCA_031538685.1 Burkholderiaceae bacterium
AGGCGCGCCACTGTTTTTGATAAACCACAGTTGAGCTCGATTTCGCCTGAAGATGCCTTGCTGTATACCCGCGCGACGCAACTGATACCGACCTCTGGTCTTGTTCGTGATATCGCGCAAACCGTTGTTGGCAACGCATTAGGTGCGGTCCCGCGTGCTCGGGCAATTTATCAATGGGTATTGGAAAACAGCCGTTATACAGATCGCTTTCCTGGACAAGGTTCGGGCGACGTATTTGGCATGTTAGTAGAAAATGATTTTTCAGGCGCCTCGATTGACATTAGCACTTTGTTTGTTGCGCTCGCGCGTTCATTAGAAATTCCGGCGCGTTTGGTTACCGGTGTTTGGGCAGGGCCCAGTCTTAGTGCTTATCGTTCTTTGGGTGTACTGGGTAATGACGTCACCAAAGCACAACACTGTCGTGCCGAGTTTTTTGATCAACAATTGGGTTGGATTGGCGTTGATCCGGCCAGCGTTAAACGCGCGATGTTTTATGACAGCAAAAATAAAAATTTGATGGATGAGCGCATGACTGAATTTGCGAAAAAATGTTTCGGTCAATGGGATATGAATTGGGTAGGCTTGAATTACGCCGTTGAGCTTGCCTTGCCGGGTATTCGTCGTGGCGTTTTGCCTTTCTTTATGTATCCTAACGGCGAGGCTAAAGATATTGTTCGTGATGGATTGAAGCCCGACGCTTTTCAATACACCATATCGATAAAACCTTTAACGGCTTAAATTTCTTAAGGGCACTTCTATCGATTCATTTTTGCGGCGAATTGCTTTGTTGCGCAGTACGCGAAATCCTCACGTACGGTATGTACGCTCCGCTTTCTGTGTGCTGTGTGCGGCGCACCTCGCACTTCATCCGCACATTCTGTATTGATAGAAGTGCCCTTAAACAATGAATTGAGTCGTTCATTTATCGGTTAATTTTTTTGTCGCATGTTGTGTCACATGTTTTGTCATCTGTTTTTTCACATTCAGAATCACATTTGACCAATCGCCGCGTTGGTCTTGCCATAACAAGTCCGCATGGGGATACCAAGGTGTATTGTTGCGCCGCTCACCTTGCCAACGCCAATCCGCAGTACTGGGTAAGAGCACAGACGTTTTGTGTTTCATCGCTCCCGCTAAATGCGCCAATACGCTGTCTATCGTGATCACTTCATCGACTAAGCTGACCAGGGCCGCCGTATCACAAAAATCATTTAAGTCATGTTGAAACACCTGCGGTAACTTTTGCAGAATTTGTTTTTCTTGAACACTGACGTCTGGTTGCAAAATGACCCACTGGATATTGGGCAAAGCTTCAATCAGAGGTAAGAGTGTCGTTAAAGGCAAGGAGCGCAAGCGTCGAATTGCACTCTGTTGCGTTCCTGAATAAAAAACACCGATTCGTTTTGTAGCTGCGCCGCTAGATTCTGTCCATGATTCTTGTAAGCGTTTGTGCCAGAGCGCGATGCGCAATGGATGGGCTTGTAAATAAGGATTTATCGTTGTTTTTTGGAGATCTTGCGCATTGATTTTAAGTGCGTAGGGCAGGCTTAGCAAAGGACATTTGAAAAAATTGCCTTTGTGACTGACTTTCAATTGTTGTAAGTCACGTCCAAAAACTTCAATGCCCCGCGCGCGTATCCAGGGCTGCTCCGCCAATAAATTGCTCAGGTAGGGATGAACTTCTAACCATAGTGGTGCTGTTGGATAACGTTCTGCCACGATGCAGACAAAACGCAAAAACTGTAATTGATCCCCCAGACCTTGCTCACCATGCATCAGTAAAGGCGTATTGGCACTCAGCGGATGCTCACCGCGCCAATCGCGTCCTGGTAAATCATGCCGCACTTGTTCTTCGCGTGAGGTGTTCCAGCGTGCTTCAAAATGTGGCCATGCCTGTTCATAACGACCTAGGCCTAACAATGCAA
>JAVKMA010000142.1:0-1534 GCA_031538685.1 Burkholderiaceae bacterium
ACATTGGCGCAACGTGACCAATTTTTACAACAACTTCTTGCGCAAGCGCAGTGCCTATGCTGGTAACCACGGCTAACACCACTAATGACTTAATTGTTTTCTTCATAGAATCTCCAAAAAATGACTGTAAAAAAGACACCTGCTGTTTTTCCTAGATGAGCTTTAGGATGTCCAGAAAGCTTTAGTATTAAAGGTCTTGAATGTAACTTTGAGACAAAATCCTTCGTGCTGCCCAGATCAACAGGTGGAGAATCATACTGTATTCAGCGCACGGCTTTTAAATATTCGTTTTAGAAGTTTTGCTCAGTCTGGGGATAATCGCGGCTTTACTATTTTGATTATTTGATCATGAAAATTGCCGTACTCGCGGGCGATGGTATTGGCCCAGAAATTATTCAAGAAGCCGTCACAGTGCTACAAGCGCTTCATCTTCCTTTTAGTTTTGAAACCGGTTTGGTGGGTGGCGCTGCGTATGACGCAACCGGTCATCCTTTACCGGAAGCGACGTTAAAACTGGTCGATTCGGCTGATGCCGTACTGTTTGGCGCGGTGGGAGATTGGAAATACGATACCTTGGCGCCAGAATTGCGACCGGAACAAGCAATTTTGGGATTACGTAAACATTTGCGATTGTTTGCCAATTTGCGTCCGGCAATTTTGTTTGATGAATTGGTTGACGTGTCTAGTTTAAAAGCCGAAGTCATTCAAGGTTTGGATATTTTGATTTTGCGCGAATTAACGGGCGATATTTATTTTGGCACACCGCGCGGCATTCGCACTTCACCTGACGGTTTTTTTGCAGGTGCTGAAGAAGGTTTTGACACCATGCGCTACACGCGCCCAGAAATCGAACGGATTGCGCGCGTTGCGTTTGAATCAGCGCGTTTGCGTCATAAAAAAGTCACCAGCGTCGATAAAGCCAATGTATTGGCGACCTCGCGTTTATGGCGTCAAGTGCTGATTGAAACCCACGCGCACTATCCCGATATAACTCTGGAGCATATGTATGTGGACAACGCAGCGATGCAATTAGTCCGCGAACCCAAGTCGTTTGACGTGATTGTGACGGGTAATTTGTTTGGTGATATTTTGTCGGATCAAGCGTCAATGTTGACCGGTTCAATTGGGATGTTGGCCTCGGCCTCGCTTAACGATGCGAAAAAAGGTTTATATGAACCCTCGCATGGTTCGGCGCCTGATATTGCGGGTAAGGGAATCGCCAATCCTTTAGCGACGATTTTGTCGGCGGCCTTGATGTTGCGTTACAGTTTGGGTCAAGCGGAAGCTGCGCTGCGAATTGAAAATGCCGTCAAAACTGTTTTGAAAAAAGGTTTTCGTACTGCTGACATCGCCCGCAAAGATGAAGCAAGCGTGTCGTGTAGCGCCATGGGTGCTGCGGTGGTTGCTGCACTGTAGTCAAGGGATGGTCTGAATCGCGACTCTGTATTGAGCCGTTGTTAAGTAGAATCATAGCGCGTCACCAGGGGTGTCCCGTGAGGGACTGAGAAATACCCTAAGGGCGTGTAAAACAGCT
>JAVKMA010000143.1:0-1857 GCA_031538685.1 Burkholderiaceae bacterium
ACGCGGTGCTCGCCGTTAAATTGAATATCCCTATAATTCTCGCATGAGCTTACTTAGAACCCTTGCGGGTATTTCTGCATTAACTTTTCTCTCTCGCGTTACTGGGTTGGTACGTGAGGTTCTGGTTGCTCGTTATTTTGGCGCGTCTGCCTATACCGATATTTTTTTTATCGCGTTTCGTATTCCAAATTTATTTCGGCGTTTGTTTGCCGAAGGTTCATTTTCGCAAGCCTTTGTTCCGATTTTGTCGGAGTACAAAAAAAAATATACCGCAAAACAAGCCTTAAATTTTGCCAGTTTGGCGGGCAGTAGCTTGTTTTGGATATTGAGCTTTTTTACTTTGGTAGGGATTTTTTTCGCCCCATTTTTAGTGCGTTTAATTGCGAGCGGTTTAGCACCAGATACTCCGGCATTTGAGCACGCCGTGAATTTAACGCGGATCATGTTCCCCTATATTTTTTTCATGTCGATCACCGCGTTGATGAGCGGTGTATTAAATACTTGGGGCGAATACCGACATCCTGCTTTTGTTCCGGTCTTGCTGAATGTGTCGTTTATCCTAGCCTTACTTAGTCTGACGTCGTTTTTTAAAGTACCCGTGTACGCTTTAGCTGTGGGGGTGGTAGTTGGTGGAATCCTTCAGTATTGTTGGTTGGTCTGGGTGATGCAAAAAATGAATTTGTCTTTGCGTCTGGATTTATCGCCCGCGCAATCATTTCAAGACCGAGGCGTGTTGAGGCTTCTGCGCCAAATTGTGCCCACTTTGTTTGCGGTATCCGTGGGACAAGTCAGTTTGTTTATCAATACTAATATTGCGTCACATCTGGTGGTGGGCAGCGTCTCGTGGCTCAATTACGCGGATCGAATTATGGAGTTTCCCTCCGCACTCTTGGGCGTTGCCTTATCGACTTTGTTATTGCCTAAGCTCGCCGGAGCGGGTCGTGAAGCGTATTCCCAAATGTTGGATTGGGGAATCCGCTTAGTGCTGTTGTTGGCGCTACCGGCGACGATAGGATTGGGGACTTTGTCCGAGCCCATGACCGCGACTTTATTTCAATACGGACGTTTTAGCCCAAGAGATATGGCCATGACTGCGCAGGCTCTGATGGGTTATGGCGTGGGTTTATGGGCCCTGATTGTGTTAAAAATTTTAACTTCTGCGTTTTATGCTCAGCAAGATTTGCGTACGCCGGTGATTGCGGCAGTGATTGCTTTGGTGAGCACACAGTTGTGTAATATCGTCGTGGTGCCATGGTTGGGTCACGCGGGTTTGGCCTTGTCAATTAGCATAGGGGCTATCATCAATTGCGCCATTTTGGTGGGGTTTTTATTGAAAACTAAAATCTATCGTCCCCAACCCAAATGGTTTTTATTTGTTGTGCGTTTAAGCGTCGCGTTGATCATTTTTGCCAGTCTTAGTGCGTATTTGGAGCGATCCTTTGATTGGGTGGTGCTGGGTGCACAACCCTTGTGGCGTGGTATCGTGTTTAGTGGCGTTGCCGGCGCATCGGGCGCGATCTATTTTGTAGCTTTATGGTTATTGGGGTTTCGTTTGCAAGACTTTAAATATAGTTGAGTCAAGTTTTTGCCTATTTTTAATACTTTGAAATAAGTTGGTGAATCGCGGCTTCATACACTAGGGCGGTATCTTTGTTGTTGCTGATTGAGCAATTCAAATCACGCAGTCGTCCATCATTCAATCCATATACCAAGGCATGAATCGTTAAGTCTTGATCACGTTGCCAGGCTTCTTGCACGATTGTTGTGCGGGTCACATTGAGCGCCTGTTCAATCACGTTGAATTCACATAAACGTTCTAAGCGATCTTTAGTATCCAAAAGATCTAATTTTTGGGTA
>JAVKMA010000011.1:0-2943 GCA_031538685.1 Burkholderiaceae bacterium
CGGATGTCGCGCCCTCCAGTTATGGTGAAGCGGTGCAAGACCCGCGTTGGGCCGGAGATCCCTGGCGCGATGCTTACGAAATGGCCTTATTACGCGCGTTTGTGGCCGCCGGAAAACCGGTATTTGGCATCTGTCGCGGATTACAGCTCATCAACGTGTGCTTCGGTGGGACTCTGGTACAGGATATCGCGACACAAAAACCTGATGCACGCCAACATCGCGATGCAGATCGCTATGACCAACTTTTTCACCCAGTTGAAATTGTCCCCCACACTCGATTAAGTCAGTTACTCAATGGCCTACATCAGCACACCACCAACAGTGTGCATCATCAATGTATCAAGCAACTCGCCAGTGGTTTTATCGCCGAAGCCCATTGCCCCGATGATGGTACGATAGAAGCGATTCGTGCCACCGGAACCGATTGGATTGCTGGCGTGCAATGGCATCCTGAATTTCATCGTGGTGCCGATGGTGTATTGGATGACGCGCCTTTGTTGGCCGATTTTTTGGCACAAGCTGCGCGTGTCAAACAATCCCGTTAATGGTATTAACGCAAGCTTAATCATTTTCAATCATTTTTTCAAAACGACTTCTCTTCAATTGACTATGCCAGATATTTCTATTCACAATCCTGCCACTGGTGAGCTACTGACTAGCTTGCCCATGGATACCACTACCACGGTGGTCGATAAATATGCCCGGGCACGCGCTGCTCAAACGAGTTGGGCAAACACTCCACTGGCCACGCGCAAAGCCTGTATTCTGGCCTTTCGCGAATCAGTGTTACGAGAATTAGAAGAACTCGCCCTGATCATGACGCGTGAAACAGGTAAACCGATGGCATTGTCACGCAATGAATTAAACGGATTGATCCCGCGCTTAGATTTTTTTCTGAGTGAGATTGAAGCTGTGATGAAGCCTGCTATCGTGTTCGCGGAGGCGGGCATGACCGAAAAAATTGAAACCCAGGCTTTAGGCGTTATTGCCAATATATCAGCGTGGAATTACCCTTGGTTTGTCGGTTGCAATGTCCTCATACCGGCACTTCTGGCAGGCAATACGGTACTTTACAAACCCTCTGAATTCGCCTCCTTGACGGGTTTGGCCATCATACGTTTGTTGCACCAGGCCGGTGTTCCAAGCGATGTTTTGATCGGCGTGATTGGCACCGGTGAGGTCGGTCAAGCCTTGCTTGAACAGGCCATTGACGGGGTGTTTTTTACCGGCTCACATGCTACTGGCGTGCGTATTGCTCAAACAGTGGCGCCGCGTCTGATCAAATTACAACTCGAATTGGGCGGTAAAGACCCGACCTATGTGTGCGAAGATGCTAAAGTTCACATCGCGGCCCAAAGCCTTGCGGATGGGGCTATGTACAATACTGGGCAAAGCTGTTGCTCAGTTGAACGAATTTATGTGCATGAAAAAATTTACGCTGATTTCGTCACGGCCTTCGCCGCGACCGTGAAATCTTTTCGTAAAGGCCCACCGGAGAATTCAGATACTTACATCGGTGCGATCACCCGAGCACAACATCTTCCTGTTCTGCAAGCCCAAGTTTCTGATGCACTGGCCAAAGGTGCGCGCTTAGTTGAGGGTACGGGTCAGGCCATTGATGCCGTCGGTAATTGGTTTTCACCCACGGTATTGGCGGATGTCAATCACACCATGGAATTGATGCGTGAAGAAAGTTTTGGACCGGTGATCGGTATTCAAAAAGTCGGCGGTGATGAAGAGGCGATTACCCTGATGAATGACACCCGCTATGGCTTAACGGCAGGAGTTTTTACACCAGACGAAGCCCGCGCGAAGAAAATTTTAACGCAGATTCGTTCCGGTACTGTATATTGGAATTGCTGTGATCGCGTCAGCCCGCGCTTGCCGTGGAGCGGTTATGGTGATTCTGGGATCGGCCTCACTCTATCGGTTGAGGGAATCCGGACTTTTACGCGCCCTAAAGCTTGGCATCTGCGCCAGGAATAATCTGCTCAGCCTAAGCTTTGTGATGGGGTTTATTTTTCCACAGCCGTAATGAACACGCTATTACAACTGAATCGTTACCAAGATGCAGAGGAACAAGCCATCGCTTTAACTGGTTGGGACCAATCGTATTTGCAAGTATCTGACGGTCGGTTTGGAGGAACAATTAAACGAGTTCAATTGGAAGGGGTGAACTTATTTGTCGAACACCTAGATACGGCCGTGCATCAAACGGGACATTTGGCAGATCACGTACTGGCTCTGGGTTTTCCGATTCAGTGTGAAGGACATAGTTGGTTTTGTGGCGAACACTCTCATCCCAACGCCGTGCATATTTTTTCGGGGCGATCAGGTTTTGAATTTTTGACTGAGCCTGACCATTTAATGATGGGCATTGAACTGCCCGCTGAGCTGACACAGAGCCTCTATCCAGAGGAGGGAGCGGCATCAATCCGATCACATGCAGGGCTTATTGACTGTGAGCCCGCACTCCTTCGTCCCCTTATACGATTAGTCGAAACCTTATTTGAGGCGGCCCAGAATCAGCCTGAGATTTTTGATCAAGGAGCGACTGGACGACACTTCGTCGATAGTCTGTGTGAAAAAATTACTGCTCTAAATATTTCTGGCCGTCAGTGCTCTCATCCGCCTGATCAACACTGGCACTGGGTAAAGGAAACACGTCAATTGGTTGAGCAGAAAATTCAATCCGACAATTCCATTCCCACTATCGGTGAAATTTGTGCACAGCTAGGAGTCAGCCGTCGGACCTTGCAATCAGCTTTCCATCGCATCTTAGACACCAGTCCACTGCACTATGTACGCACGATTCGCCTACATGCGGTGCGACAAGCGCTAAAGACTGCCGACTCCGTAACGAATGCCGCAACCGATAATGGGTTTTGGCATTTTGGTCATTTCGCACACGAGTATCACCGTATTTTTGGAGAGTTACCATCC
>JAVKMA010000144.1:0-2213 GCA_031538685.1 Burkholderiaceae bacterium
CAGTTGGTAGAGTCCAGGATTGTGATTCCTGTCGTCGTGGGTTCGAGTCCCATCAGCCACCCCAACATTTTTAATCTTAGAGTGCGGCTCTAGAAAACCTCTCTAGTGATTTAATCCAGGTTCAATGAGGGTTCAATGCGCTCTCTCAAAGAGGCCATGAAATTTTTTTCTTGTGTGGACTCTTCACTGTCAGTGCTTGGGCGGAGACTCCTACGGTGGCCTCCTTGCGTCTTAGGCAGGCACAGCAAGAAAGAGTTTCGGCACTGGCTTGGCCGATCCGTCTGGTTGCTCTTTCGCGTTGCTTAGGCTAAAAAACAGCTCTCTTAAAGCAACTCTCTTGTTGCCATCTGCAAAAGGATGATTCTTGGCTAAGCCAAACGCATAGGCGGCAATATCCGCCACATCGGGTGTACCCTCATTGGCCGGTTGCTCGCCGCCGCCCTGCGGGCGGCCCAAAGCGGTTACGCCGCCCAATTAAATTACTGACTGCTACGCACCAATCGAACTCGGTGACCGTTGGTGCGGCTGCCGTAGCTGACGAGGGCAGTGCCGAAGTAAACAGCCCAAGCGCGGTCGCTACTGCGCACATATGGCGAAGATGACCAGTACGTGATGTTGGGTGTGTTCGGAAAGGCCGTGCTGTCAATGGTGGGCGTGCCAGTGTCGAGGTTTTGGCAACCTCTGTCGGCCAGACTAGCCAGTTCTTTCACATTAGGCAGGCGCCAGCCAGTGGCGCTATCTGTGTTGTTGGCACTTTTGGCGCGGGCCAGCGCCTGCTGGTGCGTGTAACCTGTCATAATGCCGCTGCAGCTGCTACCGGTCCAGGTTTGGCCCTCGGTGCAGCGCTTCCAAACCAAGCCGGCGCGTTTGTCGGTGACTTCTTCGCCGTTGATGGTGAAACGCTCTGCTGTAGGCCAGCTAGGACAGGCGGCGTGGGCGCTCAGGGCCGCGGCCAAAAGGCCTACTGCAAACAGGTATTTTTTTGTGGTTTTATGCATCATGATTATTTTCCTTAGATTGTAAAATATCTCACACCGAGCGATGACAACGCATCAGCTGTTCGGTGTGCAACAGCAGACGCGGCAATCGCGGTAAATGAAGGGAGGAGTCGCGTGCTCATGATTTAAAAAGCCAAAGTGTTTCCCGATCCATCACTAACTGGCACGCACCAACCGAACTCGGAAGGAGAAGTCGTTGCTGCGGCTGTCGTAGCCGACGTAACCGTTGGAGAAGTTAATGCCCCAGGCTTGGCTGCTACTGCCCAGATACGGCGAAGATGTCCAATACCAGGAGTCTATTGGCGTCTTGGGAAACCAGGTGGTGTTGATCGTGGTTCCGGAAGGTTTACCGTAGTCCACAATGGTTTGCAACTCGTCCACGGTGGGTAAGCGCCAGCCGCTTACGCCACACAAGGTGGCATTTTCTGCAGCATATTTGCTGGCATCGTATTCGCGCTGGTCGCCATAATTGGTGTATGTAAAGGGGAAGTATTCGTGGTTTTCCCACATTAAACCGGTTATGTTGTCTTTTACCGCGCACCAACTGCTGGCATCGGCGGCTAAGGTTTGGCCATTAGAACCAATTTTGCTGTAGTTCATGGCGTTGATGTCGGCGCGGTGGCCGTCTTGCCGACCGTTTAAGCTGATAGCCCCAGACGTGCTGCACGCCACCAAGTTGTTGCTGTCTGCCGCGTAACACTGACTAGCAGTGACGCCGCTGTAGGGGAGTTTGCTGGTGGGCGCAGGGGAGGGAGGAGCTGGCGTCGGAGTAATAGCGGTGATCGCGATAGTGAAGCTGGCAGTGGCGGTTTTTAAGTTAGCATCGGTGACCGTCACTGTATAACTGGTACTCGGTTGCGCATTGGCTGGCACACCGCTAATTTCTCCTGTCGAGCTGTTAAAACTCAAGCCCGATGGCAGAGCTGGATTAATTCCATAGGAATAAGGTGAACGTCCACTCACTCCAACCACTGGGTTGCTACTCATTGCGACGCCCTGATTCAGGGTTAAAGAAGGCGTGTTGACGCTTGCAGATAAGGCAGGTGCAATTGTCATTGTAAAGGTGCCAGTGGCGGTTCTAGAACCAGAATCAGTTACGGTCACTGTGTAGTTAGCTGCACCTTGTGCCGCTGTAGGCGTACCACTCAAGGCTCCAGTAGCGCTATTTAAAGTTAATCCTGAGGGTAAGCTAGGACTAATCCGATAAATGTAAGG
>JAVKMA010000145.1:0-7126 GCA_031538685.1 Burkholderiaceae bacterium
AGTGCCAGTTGTTCGCGTCGCAAAGCGGATAGTTTTTTGGAGTCGCGCAAGCCTTCGATATGATGATCAGGATTAAGCACCACTGCGGCAGCGACCACGGCTCCGGCCAGCGGTCCGCGTCCGGCCTCATCAACGCCGCAAACCCACTTTGATTCAGACATCACTGACTTTAAGTAGGGTTTCTGCAACCAAATGGGCAGTAGGACGTTTAAGCTCTTGGTACATCGTTTGGAATCGCGTCACCAAAGATGTCGGGTTTTGGGTTAAGACTTTATTTAATGCGCGCGCTAAATTTTCTGGCGTTGCCTGCTGTTGCAAAAATTCTGGAACGAGCGCTTCGCGCGCCAAGATATTGGGTAAACCGACCCACGGTTGATAACTAAAATGTTTTAACAAATGGTAAGACGCCGATAACATTTTGTAGGCGATGACCATGGGTTTTTGATAAAGCGCGACTTCCAGCGTCGCAGTGCCTGAAGCGACTAATACCGCATCTGCGGCCTCGATCGCATCGTGACTATGACCCATCAAAGGAAGCCAATTGAATTGGGTTAAGTGAGCCTCTTGTAAAACATTTTCAAATAGTTCTTTTTGTGTGGGGCCGACAAATGGAATCAAAAAAGTCATTTTCGGATGTTGTCGCGCCAAAATATGTGCCGCGCCAATAAACGCAACGGTATTGTGCCGAATTTCTGATAGGCGACTACCGGGCATGATGGTGACAAAAGGGCCAGCGCCAGTAAGATTCAATCGTGCCCGCGCCCTTTGGGTATTGGGTTGCTCAGGAATAATTTGTGCCAAGGGGTGGCCGACGTAAGTCGCGGGAATTCCGGCGGCGCGATAAATTGCCTCTTCAAACGGAAAAATTAAAAGCATGTGGTCTACCGCGCGTTGAATTTTCTTAATTCGACCGCGTCGCCATGCCCAAATTGATGGGCTGATGAAATGAACGGTTTTGATGCCTTTATTTCTAAGCTTTTGTTCAATCGTTAAATTAAAGTCAGGCGCATCAACACCTAAAAATAATCGCGGTGCTTGCGTTTGGTAAAGCTCAATAATATGGTTCTGCATCCGCTTTAAACGCGGGTAGTGGCGCAACACTTCAAACACGCCAAAGACACTGAGATCATTGATGGAGTAATGCGCACTGAATCCCAATTTATTCAAGGCTGGCCCCGCAATTCCGCTCAGTTGAATATCTGGACGTTGCGCTTTGAGGCTGCTTAGGGCTTGTGCCGCCAATAAGTCCCCCGAAGACTCGCCTACGACACACGCCAGTTCAAAAGTCATTAACGTAACAATCCACGAGTACTGAGCGCGATGAAATCAATCACGGGTTGGACGATATGACTTAGAGAGTGTGCTTTTAATTCGTTTAGGGCGTCTTCAAGAGGCAATTTTTTGCGGTAAAGGGTTCGATGAATATCGCGCACGGCACGTAATTCGTCATCATTAAACCCCCGCCGCTTTAAGCCCTCTTGATTGGTTGCGCGCATTTCTGCAGGGTTGCCGTTAACCATCATATAGGGCGGCACATCCTGCGTTAAGGAAGTGTTCATCCCTAACATCGCGTGAGCACCAATGCGGCAAAATTGATGTACACCCGTAAAACCACCCAAAATCACCCAATCATCAATATGCACGTGACCGGCTAGCTGTACGCAGTTGGCCAAAATAGTATGATGGGCGACTTGGCAATCATGGGCAATGTGAACATAGGCCATGATCCAATTGTCATTACCCAAACGGGTCACGCCACCGTCCTGCACTGTACCGCGATTGAACGTGACAAACTCTCGAATTGTGTTGCGATCACCGATTTCAAACAAGGTTGATTCGCCGGCGTATTTTTTATCTTGAGGCGCGGCGCCAATCGATGCAAATTGATAAATGGTGTTGTTGCAACCGATTCTGGTATGGCCTTCGATAACAACGTGGGGGCCGATCGTCGTGCCTTGAGCAATGCTGACATTGGGGCCAATAATGGTATATGCGCCAACGCTCACGCTACTATCTAACTGAGCGCGAGGATCAATCAGGGCGCTGGGGTGAATATGTGCCGCAACCATAATTTACACTGAACGCATTGTGCACATGAGTTCTGCCTCTAATGCGATTTGACCATCAACGCTACCAGTGCCCGCGTACTTCCAAATGCCGCGCATATTGCGGGTAATCGTGACATCCAAAATGAGTTGATCACCTGGTTCGACTGGGCGTTTAAAGCGTGTATTGTCAATTCCGACAAAGTAGACGACTGATTTTTCATCGGGTTTTTCTCCCATTGTCAAAAATGACAAAATGGCCGCAGTTTGCGCCAAAGACTCGATCATGAATACGCCAGGCATGACCGGATTGTGTGGGAAATGACCATTGAAATACTCGTCGTTAGCGGTGACATTTTTTAAGGCTTTAATCCACTTACCTTTTTCATAATCGACCACGCGATCAATCAATAACAAGGGATAGCGGTGTGGCAAAAATTCTTTGATTTGATTAATGTCAAGAGAAGGCATGTCAGACGATAAAGAAAACGGTGAAAAAACGATGAATACAGAACAATCTATAGGGGGAGTATATCTTTCACTCGGGTTTCTAAAGCTTTCAGTCGAGCGCGCCAATTGGAAAGACTGCGAAACATAGACATATTTTTTTGCCACTCAGTATGTGGCATGACCGGCATGATGCTCGTGAAATGGCCTTTCGTGGGTATCGACGTGATGACCGAGCTGCCGCCTGAAATAATGGTTTCATCGGCAATCGTAATATGTCCTTTAATGACTGAGGCACCACCAATTTGACAGCGTGCGCCAATGATCGCACTGCCCCCTACTGCGGTACACGCCGCAATCGCAGTATGCGCGCCAATCATACAGTTGTGCCCAATTTGAATTTGGTTGTCTAACTTGACGCCGTCTCCGATGACAGTTTGATCCAAAGTAGCCCGATCAATCGTTGTGTTAGCGCCCACTTCCACATCATCACCAATTACGACGATTCCCACTTGGGGCATCTTGATCCATTGTCCTTGATGAGGAACCAAGCCAAAACCATCAGCACCAATTACCGCGCCGCTGTGTAAAACGGCGCGTGCGCCGATGATCGTTTTTTTGTAAACCGTCACGTTAGGGTACAAAACGCTGTCAGCACCAATATGAACATGGTCGCCAATCACGCAGTTAGCGCCGATCCGACAACCATAGGCAATCACGACATGCTCACCAATGACAGCACCTGCGGCAATTGCAACTGTGGCGTCAATTTGCGCCGAACTGGCAATGCTTGAGAGTGGGTGATGCGAAATGGTTTTATGTTCTGCCGCTGATTCAAACCATGCGCTGGCATAAGCAAAAAATAATTGTGGTTGCGCACATTCAATCAAGCCTGGAATTCTTTTCAGTGATGCGTTGAACGTGATTCCTGTTGGAATAATCAAGGCATGTAAACCACGGTTAACTAAAGCCTCAAAATCAATTGAAGCATCAATTTTGTTAACGAAGCCGATTTGATTAACGCGCGGAAGGCTTAAAGAACATACCCCGTTAATGCTTAGTTTCAAACCCTGAACACAATGCGCAGCAATTTTGGCTTGCAATGTTTGGCACAAAGTCTGTAGATCGATAACAGGGGCGTTCATCAAAATTTATTTGTCCAAAATTTTGATGATACGTTCAGTTAAATCAATTTTTGGGCTGACGTAAACCGCATCTTGAAAGATTAAATCAAATTTTTCAGTGTCAGCAATTTGACGAATTACCTTGTTGGCTTGCTCGACAATTTTTTGCACTTCCTCATTGCTACGCTGCGTGCGATCTTCGCGATAAGTTTGTTGTTTTCGTTTGAGATCGCGATCCAATTCAGTTGCTTCTCGCTTTAATTTATCAGTCTCAGAAGCCGCCATGACTGCGGCATCGCGATCCAGTTTTTCGACAATATCTTTTAATTGTTGCGTCAAGACTTTTAATTCCTGTTCGCGTTTGGCAAACTCAGCTTCAATTTTTTTAGATGCCTTTTGTGCGCTACCTGATTCGCTCAAAATTCTATCGATTCGAACAAATCCCAATTTTAATTCTGCGCTTTGACTGGGTAGGGCCAATAAGCTTGTGAATGAGAGAGCGCTTGCAATGATAAAAGTACGAAATTTCATAACTATCCTTATCAAAATAAGTTTATAAAAAGCAAAAGAAACAAGATAAAGTTTAAAAAACAGTTCCGATTTGAAATTGGAAATATTGAGTTTGATCGGTACTTCGTGGGTTCAAGGCCCGTGCCCAATTAAATTTAAGTGGACCAATTGCCGAAACCCATGCGACGCCAAACCCTGTGCCGTAATGAAAATCTTGCCCTAGTAATGTGGGCACTTCGTTATACACGGCGCCACCATCGATAAACATGAACCAGCGCAAAGTTCGATCATTCCCTGAGCCAGGGAATGGGCCTAATAGTTCTAAGTTGGCATAAGTACGGGTGTTGCCGCCAACATTATTGACTTGGGTCACTCCTTCTGGCGCTAATGATGAGCCGACATAACCACGCACAGAACCCAAGCCGCCTAAATAATAATTTTTGAAAACCGGATATTGTTTAGCGTTTAACCCTGCGCCATGATCGAGTTGATAGTTAGAAGAGAACGTCAGTTTGCGGGTTAAGGGATAGTGGAACTGAAGGTTGTAACCTGCGCGGTAATAGTTAAGATCACCAAAGATTGCGATTTCTGCATTGAACCTTTGCAGAGTCCCGCGTGTAGGGATTAAGCCACTATCTCGGTTGTCAGTTTGCCAACTTAATGTAATCGGATAGGTTGTAGTGGTTGCGCTAGTCCCGTTACCAAACTGTGAGACATATCTTAGGTAACTGACAGGACTAGTGCTGGTCGCGTCTATCCTCACATTCTCGTAACCGATGCCCGCAAATACCGTTCCGGTTTCGCTGTACGGAATCCCAAAGCGAACGCCTGTTGAATTCGTCGCATTGTCGTATTGACTCAGACTGCCCACTGGCGCACTAGAGGTTTGCGAAGAAAAATCAAAGCTACGCGACACGCCGTACTTGGTAAAGTAAGGGTTAGAAGTTGACAAGGTATAGGTTTTTGAGGTTGTCGAAGAGTTAATTTGGAAACCTAAAAACTCACCTGTGCCAAATAAATTGGGTTGTTGAACAGAGGCTTGCAAAGATAATTTATCAGTGGTTGAATAGCCTAAACCCGCCACAATTGTCCCAGTTGATTTTTCTTTGACTGAAAGATTTAAATCAACTTGATCATTCGTACCAATGACTTCAGGCGTCTCAACTGCGACCTCACTAAAAAACCCCAGACGATCGACCCGATCACGCGATAATTTAATTTTGTCGCTATCGTACCAACTTTTTTCGTATTGACGCAGTTGACGGCGAATCACGTAGTCACGCGTTTGCGTATTGCCAATGATATTGACCGAGCGCACATAAACACGTTTACCCGGATCAACTAAAAACGTCAATGCAACTTTTTTATTTTTTTTATCAATATCAGGATTGCCGTACACATTGCTAAACGCATAACCAATTTTGCCGAGTCGTTCACTCATCGCTTTTTGGCTTTCGTTAATCAGTAGCGCTGAATACAAATCGTTTGGTTTAATCGTCACCAGAGCACGCAGTTCATCTGCAATACCCAAGGTATAGCCGTCTAGTTTGATGTCGCTAATGGTATAACGCTGGCCTTCCGAGATATTGATGGTGATGTAAATATCTTTTTTATTGGGCGTAATCGAGACCTGCGTGGACTCAATTTGCATCTCAATAAAACCGCGATCTTGGTAGTAAGAACGCAAAATCTCTAAATCAGCGGATAGTTTTTGACGCGAATATTGATCTGCGCTGGTATACCAGGTAAAAAATCCTGGTGCGCGCAAATTTAATAAATCCAGCAAATCGCTTTCGCTGAAAAATTTATTACCAATAATGTTGATGTGTTTAATTTGTGCCACTTCGCCTTCACTCACCGTGAAAGAAACTTTGACGCGATTTTTTTCTTGAGGGGCGATATTGGTTGCGATGGTGGCTGAATACAGTCCACGTGCTAAATATTGACGTTTAATTTCAAGTTCGGCTTTGGCAACCAGCGCGGGGTCAAAAGGTTTGCCTTCTTGAATTCCTAAAGTTCGCAAGGCTTTGGTGAGGCCCTCTTTGTCGGATTGTTTAACACCCGTAAACGCAATTTCAGAAACCGCGGGGCGTTCTAGCACGCGAATAATCAGAATGCGGCCTTCTGCACTAACCGTAATTTGTTTAAAAAAACCGCTCTCGTACAAATTTTTAATCAGGTCATTAGAGATCGTGTCATCAATGACATCTTCAGTACGAACTGAGAGCATGTCCAGAATTGTTCCGTTATCCAGATATTCATTCCCTTCAATTCGGATTTCGCTAATACGAAAAGACGTAAAAGCGATCGCGGATTGGGCGATGGTGATCGCGCTTAAAAGTAGTACCACCTGAACTAGGCTACGAGTCAGGCGGACAAAGAGGTCTGGTCGGTTGATCGCATTCATGAAATGCGTTATCAAATTAAATCTCATCAAAAAAATCATTCGCAATTAAAAAATTAAAGGGGCAAGATCGACTTTAAACGCAAATAAAGAATGAGCGCAAAATCAGATTGACACTTTGTAAAAATCATTGATGGAGCTTTATTAAACTTCAACGCGATGCGTGTTGATAGAAGGCAGTTTTTCAGTTGCCTCATGTAAATAAGGTTGAACATCATATCTGAAAGCTGATCACAGATTTTCTGATTATCGCATCATTTGATTGCTGCTCGTGCCCAAGAACTTGTTGAGCTGCTTAGGGCTAAACAAGTATCGCTGTGTGATGACTTGTTTGAGGGTACTTCTATCAATTCATTTTTGCGGCGAATTGCTTTGTTGCGCAGTAGGCGAAATCCTCACGTACTTTATGTACGCTCCGGTTTCTGTGTGCTGTGCGCCTCACACTTCATTCGCACATTCTGTATTGATAGAAGTGCCCTGAATTGATAAGGGGCTAATTTAGGGGTTGATTTTTTTTTGAATATTTAGCTAATGATAGTGCCTGCGGCGACGGTCGCGTGAGTAATCGGGTCAATCAAGATGAACGCGCCGTTGGC
>JAVKMA010000146.1:0-3694 GCA_031538685.1 Burkholderiaceae bacterium
CATTACAACCATCGAAACCATTAACCCAAACCTCCTCATCAATAAAATCAGTTTGATTTAAAAATTAAAAACATGTTTACTGGAATTATTCAAAGCGTCGGCGCCATCGAATCTGTAGAAAGCATCGGAGACGGCTTGTGTCTAAGAGTCCACGCTGGCGGGTTAGATTTAAGTACGACCAAACTGGGTGACTCAATTGCGATTAACGGCGCGTGTATGACCGTAAGCGAATGTAGCACCGAACATTTTTCAGTGATTGTGTCCGCGCATAGCTTGAGCCTAACGCAGGGTTTAAACCAAGTTGGTGCAGTGAATTTAGAACTCGCCTTGCGCGTCGGCGATGCGTTGGGCGGACATTTTGTCAGCGGCCACGTTGATGGGATTGCACGGATTCATACCTTCGAACCACTCGCTGAATCCTGGCTACTGCGCGTCGCCGTCGATCCAGAACTTGCGCCCTATATGATTAAAAAAGGATCGATCACCTTGAACGGGGTCTCTTTAACGATTAACGCCGTGACTGAAAGTGTTAAAGCTAATGGCAGTATCAGCGCCTGCATTATTGATATGAATCTCATTCCCCACACCATCGCACACACGACTTTTTCATTACTTAAAGTTGACTCATTACTGAATCTGGAAATCGATTTACTGGCGCGCTATGTCGCACGGGTTTTTCCAACACAATCCATTTCCAATACAGGCTGTTTCGTAAAATCATTAAAAGACACTTTGTCATTCATGAAACGACTGCCGATTAAACGACAATCGATTAAACCACGAGTCGATGACTAAGCAATTGACTTTTTGAAATCAATTTTTACGACTAACACCGCAATTAAAAAATATAAAAAATAAGCCTCATAAAAAGATTCAAATGGCGAATTCAGCAGGCTATTGAAAAGATAATTCGCCAATAACATTCCCATCAGATAACGCTGCATCGGTTGCGAACCACGAGCGGCCGTCCAATAACGCCAGATCACCCACGATATCAGACCCAAACCAATCACACCAAACTCGAATAACCAGTTCAAAAACTGATTGTGCAAGCTCTGTGGTGTACGCCAAAGTTCTACGGGATAACCCAATTGCATAATATGCTGATCAAACAATATCGGAATGCTCCCCGTGCCATGCCCAAAAATCGGCGCCTGCATTGCTAAGGCCCAGCCCTGCTGGTAATAAAATAAACGCAACCCTGATGAAGTGACTTCATCCTTCTGGCGATAGGCGCTCACTTCTTTGACGATTTCCATCAAGCGCAATTGCGCGTAGTCCGAAGTTAAGTAAATCACTCCCGCGAGAAGCAATATCACCAAGGCTCCCATCAATGCCCGACGCGGTGAAATCAAAAGCACGCTAACGAAAGTCAACGGAAGAAACAACACCAAAGCGGTTCGTCCAGAGACAAAATACAAAACATTAATCAAGAAAAGTGCGCCCAATAAAGTCCATCCAATTTTATTTCGACGTGAATCATGGCTGTAATAAGCCCACCCTAAACAGGCAAACCCTGCCAATAAGAACCACATCCCTTGAGTGGTTCGATTAGCAAACACATCACCCCGTGCGAAACCCGGTTTGTACCAGTGCTCAGGAATGCCTGGAACAAATGCTAAATAAGACAATATCAAAGTCAATACTAAGGCAGAAAACACCGCTAGCAATGCGCGCAAACGCCACTGATCATTGGGCAAAATGATGATCAATAAAGGAACCAGCAATATTTTTTTATTTGAATTGAGGTAGCTCCCGATCTCGCTGAGTGACGCCGGTGAATAGAACGCCGCCAATATAAACATCACAAAAACAGCGCACGACAGAAGCGCTGGACGAGAATCACGAAATCGAGACCATTGCCCTATAAAACTGCCGCTTAATAAGAATGTCGCTAACAGCAGTACTAAAAATAAATTGGTTAAAGCCGGGGAGATCGGAATCGAAAAACCCAAACCGACGACACAATAGAGACTGGCTTGACTCAACTGAGCTCGAAAAGAATTAATAAGGGACATGGCGTTCACGCTTAAATTTTTGATAACAAAGACCGTTCTTGCGAAGTCCACTTGTCCTCAATCGAGATTAAATTTTTTTGATCGGCAAACGGTGGATATTTGGTTTTTGAAGTCAAACGAATGTAGTGATGAGTGTAAACATCCAGCGCAATATGTACCGGTTTGATATCACCGTCAGACATAGAACGAATTTTGGTTCGCAAATATAAATCGAAATCCGCCGCTTGAACTCGTTCATCCCAAGGGCCAATCACGTCTAATAATTTTTGCGTGAACATCACGGTATTGCCGACAAAGCCTTCACACACTTGATGCGTGAAGGTGGTATAGCGCTGATGGCAAAAAGATACCCACTTGCCACGGTACATCCAGTAATGCATCAAGCTCAAAATTTTTTTTTCAAAAACAGAATAACGAAAAAGACTCAAAATATTTTTAATCCCTTGCCAACGCCTTTTTAATTGCCTCTTCACCGTTGCCGATTCAACCCGTTCAATACCGCACGCAGTCACCGCATCTAGCCCATTGATTGCCATACTTTCGATCAAGCGTTGATCCCAATCAGGTGAAACAATCACATCGTTGTTAATAAACGCAAAATATTCTCCGCGCGCGCGCGCAATTCCTTGATTTTGACTATAGGGGTAAGAATAATTTTGCGAATTTCGAATCACGATTGCACCGACAGACTCAAAAAAATTCGCACTCTGATCAGTCGATGCGTTGTCAATGATGATCAATTCAAAAGTATTTTTTGTATATTTTTGTAAATAGGTCCAAAACAATTGATTCATCGCACACTGATTGTGTACTGCGGTAATCACGCTCAAGCGTGGGCGAATCGCATCGGTTGTCTTAGAAGAAGTCATTGTTGAATTCAGAGTAAAAAAATACTGACTCAGTGAGCCGAGGTCAATTAGATCATGACCCGTAAATACGCGCTTTGTGCGTGCGCTGGTAAACCTTCTAGTTGTCCTAAAGTTCGTGCTAATTTGCCCAAATGTTGTGCGCCGTTTTCAGAAATTTGCATCAAACTCATCCGCTTTTGAAAATCATAAACGCCTAGTGGCGATGAAAAACGTGCCGTTCCCGAAGTGGGTAATACATGATTGGGGCCGGCACAATAATCACCCAAAGCTTCTGACGAATACGCGCCAACAAAAACTGCACCCGCGTGTTGGATTTTTTCGACCCATTTGACAGCGTCTTGCGCAGCAATTTCTAAATGTTCTGGCGCAATCAGATTGGCGACCATACAAGCTTCGTCCATATCACGCACACAAATCATTGCGCCACGATTACGTAAAGATTGTTCAATAATTTTCGCGCGCGGCTGTTGTGGCAAAGCCAACTCAATTGCGTGCAAGACTGCCGCTAAATACGATTCGTCCGTTGCAACCAAAATGGATTGCGCCATTTCATCATGCTCCGCCTGTGCAAATAAATCCATCGCAATCCAATGCGCGGGCACCGATCCATCAGCTAAAACCAAAATTTCTGATGGTCCAGCAATCATATCAATACCGACTTGACCAAACACTTGACGCTTTGCCGCTGCAACATAAGCGTTACCAGGGCCAACAATTTTATCGACGCGAGGAATTGATGCGGTGCCGTACGCTAATGCCGCCACCGCTTGCGCACCACCGATGGTAAATACTTTATCGACCTCTGCC
>JAVKMA010000147.1:0-6268 GCA_031538685.1 Burkholderiaceae bacterium
AGAGGCCTTGTCAAACAAAGTGGACGGACTGATTGTGGGCGGCGGCATTGCCAACACCTTCATGCTGGCATCAGGACTGCCGATTGGCAAATCACTCGCCGAGCCTGGTTTAGTGGACGCCGCCAAAGCCGTCATCAACGCCATGAAAGCCAGAGGCGCCGAAGTGCCCATTCCAAGCGACGTGGTGTGCGCCAAAGCTTTTGCCGCCGACGCGCAGGCCACGGTCAAACAAGTGGGCGACGTAGCGCCAGACGATCTCATCCTAGACATAGGTCCCCAAACCGCCAAACGCCTCGCCGCGCAATTAGCGAGCGCAGGCACGATCGTGTGGAATGGCCCTGTGGGCGTATTTGAATTTGCGGCGTTTGAAGGCGGAACCAAAGCCATCGCGCAGGCAATTGCCCAGTCAAGCGCCTTCTCTATTGCGGGCGGGGGCGACACGCTGGCGGCGATTGCCAAGTACGGCATCGAGCAAGAGGTGGGTTACATCAGCACGGGCGGCGGTGCATTTTTAGAAGTGCTAGAGGGCAAAACGTTGCCCGCGTTTGAGGTGCTGGCGCAGCGCGGTCAATAGCCAGGGTTTTTGGGGGCGTCCCCAATAGCGATGGCTCAAAGTTTCATTTTTTTATTTTTTTAAAAGGACTTTTTATGGCTTTAGTTTCTCTGCGTCAAGTGTTAGATCACGCTGCCGAATTTGGTTACGGCGTGCCCGCGTTCAACGTCAATAATTTAGAGCAAGTGCAAGCCATCATGGAAGCCGCGGCCCAAACTGATAGCCCCGTGATTTTGCAAGCCTCGGCAGGTGCGCGTAAATACGCGGGCGAAGCCTATTTGCGTCATATGGTTTTGGCGGCGATTGAAACGCATCCCGATTTGCCTGTGGTGCTGCACCAAGACCACGGCGCAACGCCCGCGCACTGCCAACAATCGATTCGCAGCGGATTTTCTAGCGTGATGATGGATGGCTCGTTAATGGCGGATGCTAAAACACCGGCGAGTTATGAGTACAACGTTGAGGTCACGCGCCGCGTGTGCGAGATGGCGCACGCTGTGGGCGTGTCGGTGGAAGGCGAATTGGGCTGCTTGGGTTCGCTTGAAACAGGCGAAGCGGGCGAAGAAGACGGCGTTGGCGCAGAAGGAAAATTAAGCCACGAGCAAATGCTGACCGACCCCGTGCAAGCCAAAGATTTTGTCGCTAAAACAGGTGTGGATGCCCTGGCCATTGCGATTGGAACCAGCCACGGCGCGTACAAATTTACCAGACAACCCACAGGTGATATTTTGGCCATAGATCGCATCGCGGCCATTCACGCGCAAATCCCCAACACGCATTTGGTGATGCACGGCAGCTCCAGCGTGCCGCAAGAGTGGCTGGCCATTATTCGTCAGTACGGCGGCGATATCAAAGAGACGTATGGCGTGCCCGTAGAAGAAATTCAGCGCGGCATCAAAAGCGGCGTGCGCAAAGTCAATATCGATACCGATATTCGCTTGGCGATGACGGGAGCGATGCGGCAATCGTTTGCCAAACAAACCAGCGAATTCGATCCGCGCAAAGCCTTGATTGCGGCCAAACTCGCCGCGCGCGACATCTGCAAAGATCGTTTTGTGGCGTTTGGCTGCGCGAGCATGGGCAGCAAGATTAAACCCGTGCATTTGGACGCGATGGCAGCGCGGTATTGATTTTTGACGAGGCGTGTGGGTTCGCGTGTGGATTGGCATGAGTGTCTGTTCACGCGGACCAACAGGCGACCTTTAACCGTTAATACAGTTATCTTTTTATTCAGTGGGACTTTGTTTTTTTAAAAAGACAGCGTTTTATAAAAAATAATTGTGCTGTAAAACCTTAGTCGAGATAATGTGGTCAATATAATCCTTGCGACTAGAGGGGAAGCTTAAAAGATTTGGAAAAGTTTGGAGTGGCTTAGGTAGACTAGCGAGCTTCAAGAAAGTTAAATAAAAGTTTGAGACAAAGCGCAACACATTTAACAGCTGAAGGACAGTTGTTACAACAGGCATTAACAGTATTCTGACAATTTATCGGTTTCGCAAGAATTTTTGCGTCTGCACGCAGTGCGCCTGCGTCACCAAAGATTTTTTTCGTGATCCTTTTTCTTGTGATTGGAGTTCGGTCGTTTGGATCCAAGAATGTGCGGGGGTCTGGTCAATTGCTAAGATCAATTGATGCGAATTGATGCGAATTGATGCGAATTGATGAGTAAGCACTTATTAAAATTTGTCCTATTTTTTGAGTTTTTTATCGGTAGCACCAGCTGTTGTAGCGTCAACCAATTGAAGTTCACATTTTTCTGAGGAGTGTACGATGGTAGAGACTTTTTATGATGTGATGCGCCGTCAAGGGATTAGCCGACGGAGTTTTCTCAAATATTGTTCCTTAACGGCAACGTCGTTGGGGGTGGCGCCTTCTATGGTGCCGCAGATTGCGCATGCAATGGAGACCAAGCCGCGGATTCCCGTGCTGTGGTTGCATGGCTTGGAATGTACCTGTTGTTCGGAATCTTTTATCCGCTCGGCGCATCCCTTGTCCAAAGACGTCGTTTTATCGATGATTTCTTTGGACTACGATGACACTTTGATGGCAGCAGCGGGTCACCAAGCCGAGGCAATTTTGGATGAAATCATCACCAAATACAAAGGTAATTACATTTTGGCGGTTGAGGGTAATCCGCCCTTAAACCAAGAAGGCATGAGTTGCATTATTGGCGGCAAGCCTTTTCTGGATCAATTAACGCGTGTGGCCAAAGACTGTAAGGCGATTATTTCGTGGGGGTCTTGTGCGTCGTGGGGTTGCGTGCAAGCGGCCAAGCCTAATCCAACGCAGGCAACGCCTGTGCATAAAGTCATTCGTGATAAACCGATTATTAAAGTGCCAGGTTGTCCGCCGATTGCCGAAGTCATGACGGGTGTGATTACCTATATGTTGACTTTTGACCGGATGCCTGAGTTGGATCGTCAAGGTCGTCCCAAAATGTTCTATAGCCAAAGAATTCACGATAAGTGTTATCGCCGTCCTCATTTTGATGCGGGTCAATTCGTTGAGTCGTGGGATGACGAATCTGCGCGCAAAGGTTATTGCTTGTACAAAATGGGCTGCAAAGGTCCAACGACATATAACGCGTGTTCCACTGTGCAGTGGAATGAGGGGACGAGTTTCCCGATCAAGGCGGGTCATGGTTGTATCGGTTGTTCCGAAGATGGATTCTGGGATAAGGGTTCGTTCTATGATCGTTTGACCAATATTCACCAGTTTGGTATTGAGGCTAATGCTGATCAAATCGGTGGTACTGCCGCGGTAGTTGTCGGTGCGGCCGTTGCGGCGCATGCGGCCGCTTCGGTGGTTAAGCGGGCAAAGGATAAAAAAGCTGAGCAGGTGTAACGCAATTCAGTTTATTGACGAGAGTTTGTGATCAAATTCTCGACCGAACTTTGCCCCATTCTTTATTAGGAGTTATTCATGGCATACAGTACTCAAGGATTTAATGTAGATAACAGTGGTCGCCGTATCGTGGTTGATCCGGTGACGCGGATTGAAGGTCACATGCGTTGTGAAGTCAATTTGGATAAAAACAATGTGATTCGTAACGCGGTCTCGACCGGAACAATGTGGCGTGGCTTAGAAGTAATTTTGAAGGGGCGCGATCCGCGCGATGCGTGGGCGTTTGTAGAGCGAATTTGTGGTGTGTGTACGGGTTGTCACGCGCTGGCTTCGGTTCGGGCGGTTGAGGACGCTTTGGGCATTGTGATTCCTAAAAATGCGTATTTGATTCGCGAAATCATGGCCAAAGTTTTGCAGGTTCATGATCATGCGGTGCATTTTTATCACCTACACGCGCTTGATTGGGTTGATGTCGTTTCAGCATTAAAAGCCGATCCCAAGAAAACTTCAGAGTTGCAACAGTTGGTATCGCCTGCTCACCCTTTGTCTTCCGCAGGTTATTTCCGCGACATTCAAAATCGCCTGAAAAAATTTGTCGAGTCTGGTCAACTGGGCCCTTTCATGAATGGTTATTGGGGCAATAAGAGTTACGTACTGCCCGCAGAAGCAAATCTAATGGCGGTAACGCATTACCTAGAAGCGCTGGATTTACAAAAAGAATGGGTCAAAATTCACACCATTTTTGGCGGTAAAAATCCGCATCCTAATTATTTAGTCGGCGGCGTCCCTTGCGCGATTAACTTGGATGGCAATGGTGCGGCGGGCGCTCCGATCAATATGGAGCGGTTAAATTTTGTCAAAGCGCGGATTGATGAAATTATTGAATTCAATAAAAACGTTTATGTACCAGATATTTTGGCGATTGGTACGATTTATAAGCAAGCCGGTTGGCTTTATGGTGGCGGCTTATCGGCAACCAATGTGTCCGACTACGGTACCTACGAAAAAGTGATGGGAGATAAACGCACCCAGCAATTGCCTGGCGGTGTGATTTTGAAGGGTAATTGGAACGAGATTCACGAGCTTAATCCGCGTGATCCTGAGCAGGTGCAAGAGTTCGTTACGCACTCTTGGTACAAATACCCTGATGAAACCAAAGGTCTGCATCCTTGGGATGGGATTACCGAGCCGCATTACGAGTTAGGTAAAAAAACCAAGGGCACTAGTACCAATATTAAAGAATTGGATGAGTCGGCTAAATACTCGTGGATTAAAGCACCACGCTGGCGTGGCCATGCGGTCGAAGTCGGCCCGCTCTCACGCTATATCCTGGCCTATGCTCACGCTTTAAAAGGCAATCAATATTCGCAACGCGTCAAAGAGCAAGTGAATTACTCGGCGATGATGATTAACCAGGGGATTCCAAAAGCCTTAGGTTTGCCAACAACTAACTACACCGCAAAACAGTTATTGCCAACCACGATTGGTCGCACTTTGGCGCGAGCTTTGGAGTCGCAATATTGTGGCGAAATGATGTTAGATGACTTTAACGAATTGATCGCTAATATCAAAGCTGGCGACAGCTCAACCGCGAACGTTGAAAAATGGGATCCTGCCACTTGGCCCAAAGAGGCTAAAGGTGTGGGCACCGTCGCTGCGCCGCGTGGGATGTTGGGGCATTGGATCAAGATCAAAGACGGCAAAATCGAAAACTACCAATGCGTTGTTCCAACCACTTGGAACGGTAGTCCGCGAGATCCAAAAGGACAAATTGGTGCGTTCGAAGCCTCATTGATGAATACACCGATGGCCAATCCTGAACAACCTTTGGAAATTTTGCGCACGCTCCATTCTTTTGATCCGTGCCTTGCGTGTTCAACTCACGTGATGAGTGAAGACGGTCAAGAGTTGGTAAATGTCAAAGTGCGCTAAGCATAGCGATTTCATTGGATACTGAACTAATTGAAAAGGAGTTGTAATGAAAAATACTTTTTTGAAATACTTTTTAGCAGTAGGCGCAGCTGTATTCGCGTTCAATGCTTGGGCACACGTGGGTGTTGAGGGTCACAGCCATGATGCGTTTGGTTTTGTTTCAGGTTTGGCGCATCCGTGGTCGGGCTGGGATCATTTGCTCGCGATGTTTGCGGTTGGTATCTGGGCCCAATA
The DNA here is from genome assembly GCA_031538685.1 of Burkholderiaceae bacterium. Lineage (GTDB taxonomy): Bacteria > Pseudomonadota > Gammaproteobacteria > Burkholderiales > Burkholderiaceae > JAVKLU01. The sequence goes on from JAVKMA010000147.1 coordinate 5,564, forward strand.
TGCGATGCCATCGGCGACGCGAAATCCATTCAGTCTGAAAAGCATGACCTTGTTAGCGCCCATCACCTTCATCATGAGTCTTTTGATCGGTGCCGCTTTGGGTAGGGTGAGCGGTGCGGTGACAGGGGTTGAATTAGGTGTCGCAGCGTCAGTGTTAGCGCTGGGCATCATGATGACGATGTCGCGCGTGTTGCCTTTGTGGGCGGGTCTGATTGGTGTCAGTCTATTTGGCGCATTACATGGACACGCGCATGGTGTTGAGGTCGAAGGGACTGTGTGGACCTATATGCTAGGGATGGTCACCTCGTCGGCGTGTTTGCATTTGATGGGAGTTGGCGCTGGTGTCATTCAGCAAAAATACTTAACGCGTGCATGGTTAACACGAGTAGTGGGCGGCGTTTTTTCGGTCAGTGGCGTGTACTTGTTCCTCAAATTGGTATAAAAAATCTACAGATCAGGTTTCTTGTTACCATTATTTTTTGAGTCAATTTTTTTAAGGAGTACCACCATGTCGAATCATATTTCAGACGCTACTGGCGTTGATGAAAAAGAAGTGGCGCGCGGTGCATCGATTAAATCGCTTTATGTGTACGAGGCACCGGTGCGTATCTGGCACTGGGTTAATGCGATCTCGCTTGTTGTATTGGCGGTGACGGGCTATTTCATTGGCTCTCCGCCACCGACACAACCAGGCGAAGCCAGTGA